>CAZJDC010000124.1:0-3815 GCA_964544715.1 uncultured Rickettsia sp.
AGAGGATCTACCCTATTAGCCATTATTGGTTTCTGGCGACTTATTCCGTATAGAGTTTCTTCCCCTCCTGTTCCATATAATTCTTGAAATCTATAGTAACTATCTCTACTATATCACATTTCCTTACATGCTGATGATACACTCCCTAAACTTTTTGCTAGTTCCAATAATCCTAGTTTTGGCTTTATTATTTTTTGATTTAAGTCATTATGACCTGCTATTTTTTTATCTGTATTTTTTAATACATAATTATTATTAAATGTCAGATTAAATGTCAATTTCTATACATAATTAATGAATATATTAATAAGCATATTGATGCACATGAATCCGACATGATTTGTAACATAAGACTTGAATAAGCTTATCTTGATAAGCGACTTCTAGTCGCTAGAATCAAACTTTCATCTCTCAGATGAAAGTGGTTGATTCAAAGTCTATGTAACTCAATACTCTCATCTTATAAATACTCAACTTTCGGTTTGTAGCATAGTGACGCCAAGCATCACTCTATAACATTTTCTATTTCTATCAAATCTATTAATAGGAACATTTTTTACTCTTCAAGGAGAAACCAATTCATTAATTCTCTTAATTATATATAGCTTATTATTTGAGTTTAATTCTTCTTGTAATTTATAACCAAAAAGTTTTCCTTGTTTTTGTGATGTGATAATATTCTCTATTGGCATATTGACTAAAATATATATGGTTTATGACCATATCTTACCATTTTCTTATGGATTTTTATATTCTTTTTGATATAAAAACCTATTGCCTATAAGCTCGTAGAGTTTTGGCGGACGGACTTTGTATAAGGGGATAATTCATGCTTGATTCAGATTATTACGAGTACAACCTTGATAGGTTCTGTCTTAGCATTTATGCAAATTTTAAGACAGAATTATTTAATAAAATATTTTGTTTTTAAAACAATTTCTTTAATCCCTTTTGCAGTAGTTTGTTAACAGGGTCAGTAGGTTGTTGGTTTTGCGGTTGCTCTGTATTATTATGCTCGTTATTACTATCTTCCTTTTTCTTTCTTAGACCTAAAGCATCTTTTATAATATTTTGAGGTTTCTTTTCACTACTTTTTAGGTCTTGAATGACGTTGCTAAATACATTGATCATTAAGTATGCTTGAAAAGCTTCTATATCTAATTTATGTTGCGGATTATTTATAGAACCATACAATTTAACCCCTAGAGGAGGAAAATTATTGATAGCTATGCTTGCATCAACATTCATCATATATTGTGGTAGGTTAATCTGACCATGAGCATTGGCTTTAGCATGGTTAACATCTAAGTGACATTCAGTTAGTTGCACTATACCATGCTTTATATTACCAGTTACTACTAAATTGTTAAAGAATGTAGTGCCGCCGCTAAAAGAGCTATTAATAAGACGTAACACTCCTTCCGGATTTTTAGTATTATTTATCGCATCTACAATCAGCTTTAAATCAAATCCGCTAATTTTTCCATTACTACTATTTACGTTAAATTGTCCGTTTAAATTATTTACATAAGTGTCAACACTATTACCAGTAGAATTAAGTTCAGTAGTAAAATTTAATTGTCCATCGGTTATTTTTATTTTACCGCTTTGTGGAGTTAAGCTTTTAACATGAGCATTTTTTAAAGCAATTTTAATTACCGCAGTTTGATTTTTGCCCGAGCTTACATAACCGTTTGCGTTAAGATCACCACCATAAATATTTGCACTAACTGAATTAATATTTAGCTTACCTCCGGTAATAGCTAATGTTGCTTTAAAATTATTTATTACCAATGAATCATTGGTTAGTTTATCTATATTTGCGGATAGCTGTCCCTCAATTGTATCTAAAAAAGGTAAATCTATAGTCTTATTTGACCAAGGGGTGCTATTTTTAGGAGCAGTAGTAGATGTGTGGTCTGTATTATTTGTAATAGAATTAGAAGTAGGAGCAGGACTGCACGAGGTAATTTTTTCTAAGTTAATTAATGGACTATATATATTAAGGTTAAAATTAGTTTTGTGATAAGCTAAATTAACATCACCTTTAATTGCTATATTAGTATTAAAAGCTGATATTTTATTATTTATATGTAATGTGTCTTGAGTTTTTTGTACTTCCCCATTTAACTGTAATGTTCCAATACAATTTAGATTTTTAACACCAAGCAAAGCCATAAATGACTCAAAATTATTAATTTTTAAATTATGAATAGCAGATATGTCTTGCTTTAAATTCTTTAGCGTTACATCACCAGATAAATTACTATGTCCAGTAATTAAATTTATATTATTTAAAATTAAGACTTGTGCATGATAAACTACATTGGAAGTAAGAGAGATTTTGTGGTTAATAATAGGAGGCAATTTATCAGTTTTGATTTTCAGAGCATTCAGTAGAGGTTTTAAATTATCTGCTGCTATTTTAATATTAGCATTGAAAATACTCGCCTTATCTAAGTTAGCGTTAATATCACCGATTATATTACCAGGATTTGCAATAATATTTGCCTTTACAGTATTATGCTCTATATCATAATTTGCATTTGCTAGTAATTCTATACTAGAATAGTTAAGCCTTGCATCTTTTAAATTTAAATTTTTGCTATCTGCAATTATGGACACTGTTAACTCATAATCGTTTTGTAAATCACTTGGTAACCCTAAAGGGTTAGTATGACCTTTAATATTTGCAAGCCCTATGAAAGAATTATTTTCACTATTGAGTTTTCCTTCGATTGTAATTTTTTCGTCTGCAATATTGATATTTATCATTAACGGAATTACTTTTCCAATTTCTTCAATATTACCGTCTATATAAATAGTTTGTTCTAGAGCTTCTAATGCTAGAGTAAAATCTATTGGACCTTTGATGCTTTTAATTTTAGTATCTAAATTAATATTATTAAATATTTTTTCATTACCATTCTCTCTATATAGAACTTTACCATCTGAGATCTTAAAATGATTGATAAGAACAGGAAGATCTAGTACAGTTTTGTTATTATAAGTTGTCGATATAGGAACATCTTGATTTATTTCAGTTTTATTTTTAGGAGTAGAAAATTCCCAATTTTTTTGTCCATTATTGGACACTTCAAGATTTATAACCGGCTTTTGTAGCTCTACAGATGCTACTTCAATTGCTCCTCTAAAAAGAGGTAAAAGCTTAAGTGAAGCTTTAATGTTTTCAACAGATACTAAATAAGGCTCTTTTGCTTTATCTAGTGAGGATAATTTAACGTCTGGTAAGGATATTGTAAGATTTGGGAATAAAGATAATTTTATATCACCATGAATAGTTAAATCTCTATTTATTGTTTCTTTGACTTTACTTATTATTATCCCTTTATAATTATTCAAAGGGATAAAGAAAGGAATAATAATTAACAATAATATTATATTGATAAATATAATAAGTGAGTATTTCAAAGTTTGATTCATATGATTTAACCTTTCTTAAAGCTACATTTAATTAATCGGTATTTCTTTTGCGTCTTGCTCTTTAATTGCTATGCGTGGCAAGGTAATAGTAAGTATACCATTGTTTAGACTTAAAGAAATATTTTGTTAATCTACATCATCATTGTAGAAGTCAAGATTTGATATGACAAACAATATAAATTTTGCACCTGATTGTCAGTTAAATTGTGATTATTAGAGGAGTATTGAAGATACAAAATTTCATTATTGTTTTCAATAGCTAATTTTTTACTATCCTTAAAAGTTTGTATAAGAGTTTTTCCATAACAATATTTATTGGAATGAGGTCTTTCATTATTGAAAGACTCTCACCAAATATCAAGATCTAATTG
>CAZJDC010000125.1:0-3805 GCA_964544715.1 uncultured Rickettsia sp.
TTAAGCTATAAGTCTGGAGCTGGGTTATTGGCACATATTCTAGTTCAAAAATATTGCAATCATCTACCGCTCTATCGTCAATCACAAATTTACGATAGAGAAGGCGTAGAGATTGCGAGAACGACAATGGCAAGCTGGGTGGGTCAATGTGCTAGATTGCTAGAGCCGATAGCGGAAGCAATTCAACGATTTATATTTTTAGGTGAAGAAATTCATGACGATGATACACCAGTGAAAGTGTTAGCGCCTGGGATTGGTAAAACTAAAACTGGGAGAATATGGAACTATGTATGAGACGGTAGACCTCATGGAGATAAGTCTCTAGCTGCAGTTTGTTATTTTTATACTCCTGACCGGAAAGGCACAAGACCTCTTGATCATCTAAAAGATTTTACAGGAGTTCTACATGCAGATGTTTATACTGGTTATGATCAATTGCATATTAATAATGCAAAATCAGCAACCAACTTCTGATCCATGCCCCGCTTCCATATTTCTTTACTTTTTGTCTTATTATTTTCTGATTTATTCATTTTAATATTCCATTAAATATGGTATGCTTACATAATACCACTTTATATTGTTTTCTGTATTACTCTGCTGTTGCTGGGAATGACAAAAGCAGCGGGCAACGTCCACATCTTCAAAAAAAAGTTTATGATAAAAGAACGTATTAATTCGCTAAGAAGTTTGTTTGAAGAGCATGGCATAGATAGCTATATAGTGCCATCTAACGATAAATATATGAGCGAGTATGTATCTGAATATGCTAAAAGGCTTGAATATATTACAGGTTTTACTGGCTCGAATGGTATAGCTGTCATATGCAAAGATGTAGTGCTATTCTTTACCGATGGGCGATATTTAGCACAAGCATGCAAACAGCTTGATCTAGAGTTATTTAAAATTTTTGACTTAAAAGATGTATCTAAATTTGATTGGGAAGATTATTTAAGTAGAGCAGGATATGATCCGGAATTATTTACTTACCAAGCTATAAAGAATTTAATTGTACTGGATCCAGTGGATAAGCCACGGGATGACAATCTACAGAAAATTAACGGCAATTTGATTGATAAAATCTGGCAGAATCAACCATTAGAGCCTAATACTCAAGTTTATTTACATGACATCCAGTTTGCAGGCATCTCGCATATAGAAAAGATTAATAAATGTCGTGATATGTCATCCCGTGGATTCCTCACTAGATCTAGTAATAATAATTGTTTTTTGGACCCTGTGGACGATCTATGGGGTGGTACCGAAGAATATTCTTTAGTTATCCTAGATATCTCTTCTATATGCTGGTTATTAAATATGCGAGCTAGTGATGTTGCTTATACGCCTTTAATGTTTTCTAAAGTAATAATCACCTCTAAAAAGGTATATTTATTTATTAATCCAGCAAGAATTAACGCCGAAATTATTAAAGAGCGTCCTGAAATAACGATTTTACCTGAAGAGGAATTTGAGAACATCTTAAGGGATCAGGATAATATTTTTATCGATGACAGCATAGCATCTATTTATATAATGAATTTGATAGAGAGTAAAAAAGTACATAAAACCAAAGATCCGTGTTTAATTCTTAAAGCTTGTAAAAATGAAGTAGAGATTAAGCATGCAATAGATTTTCATATTAAAGATGCAGTGGCTTTATGTGAATTTTTTGCTTATGTCATCCCTCGGTCAAGCCACGGGATGACAACCGAAGTATTCACGGAATACACCCTTGGGCTAAAACTTATCGAATATAGAACCAAGCAAGAGGGCTATGTTTCAGATAGCTTTCCGGTTATTTGTGGTTTTAGAGAAAATAGTGCAATTATTCATTATAAAGCTGATCCTGAAGCTGCTAAGAAGATTGAGGGGCAGGGAATATTACTTATTGATTCAGGCGGTCAATATAAGGGAGCTACGACCGATATAACGAGGACAATTACGATAGGATATCCTAACGACGAGCAGAAAAAACGTTATACACAGGTGCTTAAAGGGCACATTGCTTTAGCTAAAGCCAAGTTTCCTAAAAATATTATTACAGGAGCAAATCTTGATATATTAGCACGGCAATATTTATGGCAAGATGAGCAGGATTATCCTCATGGCACAGGACATGGTGTTGGAAGCTTCTTAAGCGTTCATGAAGGTCCACAAAGTATAAGTCTTCGTAATAAAACGATTCTACAAGATGGTATGATTTTATCTAATGAACCAGGGTTTTATATTCCTGGGGAATATGGTATTAGGATTGAAAATTTAATATATGTAAAAGAAAATAACGGCTGGCTGGAATTTGACACTCTAAGCTTAGTGCCTTATGCTAAAGAATTAATTGATGTTAAGCTACTTAACAATGATGAAATAAGCTATATAAAGCATTACTATCAAAAAATGAAAATACAAATTCATCATTTATTATCACCCACTGCTAAAGTATGGCTTGATAATGAAATAAATATATTGTTATAGGCATTTATTGTAATTGACGTTTCCGCTATTTATTGGTATAAAGTCTATACATGTGTCACATATTGTATAGTATGCACGTGTGTCAACTCAAACATCGGTGTCATGCCGTGGCTTGACGGCGAGAAGGCTTTTCGATCTACGCAACACAGTCCACGTAGGAATGACATCAATACAGCAAATTCATACATTGGGACGTCGCCAAGTGGTAAGGCAACGGTTTTTGGTATCGTCATCCGGAGGTTCGAATCCTCCCGTCCCAACCATTCCATACAATCCGCTATTTTTTCAACATAGCTAATCAAAAAAATATACATTTATAGGAAATTGTACTCGATAGTAATAAAACCGATGAATCCATATTTGAACAAACTACAAATTTTTTACATGAATTTTTACATCCCTAATAATAGTAGAAGAAATGCTCAGAAAGAGCAGAGCATTAATAGGGCAAGATCATACCTGAAGCGACGGCACCGTCAAGTTAGGAGGGGTAAATTATGTCGGTAATTTTAAAGGTAAAGGTAAGGTTTTTATTCTCAGGTATTTATTGATAGTTATAGTAGAGTAGCTAATGCTAAACTATATACTGATAACACAGCCCTTACTGCTGCTGATATGCTTAATGATAGAATATTACCGTGGTATGAGAGTCCAAGAGATACCAATGCTTCGTATTATCTTACAGATCGCGTGGATCAGAGTATAAAGGCAATATAGAGCATAATGCTTTTGAGCTATTTCTGAGTATAGAAGGTATAGAGACACTAAAACTAAATCATATTCACCTCAGACTAACGGTATGTATAAGCGTTTTAATAAAACTATGCAACAAGAATTCTTTGATACAGCTATGCGTAAAAAGATTTATACATCATTAGATGATTTACAATTAGATCTTGATATTTGGTGAGAGTCTTTCAATAATGAAAGACCTCATGCCGGTAAATATTGTTATGGAAAAACTCCTATACACACTTTGAAGGATAGTAAAAAATTAGCTGTTGACAACAATAATGAAATTATGTACCTTCAATACTCATCTAATAGTCAAAACTTAACTGACAATTAGGTGCAAAATTTATAGTGTCTGTCA
Source organism: uncultured Rickettsia sp. (assembly GCA_964544715.1). Classification (GTDB taxonomy): domain Bacteria; phylum Pseudomonadota; class Alphaproteobacteria; order Rickettsiales; family Rickettsiaceae; genus Rickettsia. Next base: position 3,566 of record CAZJDC010000125.1, read on the forward strand.
TATTAAATCTTAACTTCTACATCCTCATCAATTCTTTTCTCCAGTTTCTTGTATTTGCACAATACTTAATTTTTATCTCTCTGAACTTGACGGTGCACTTTTGTGCTATTGAATTTCTACCTTTTAATACTTATATTTTAAGTGTGTAGCCCTTACTTAAGTAGATTCACAAATCTTGTTATTACATAACTCACCTTACGCAAACGAGTTATTTTGACGCAAGTTTGCCAATTTATTCAT
>CAZJDC010000126.1:0-3760 GCA_964544715.1 uncultured Rickettsia sp.
TTAAGATATTTTGTAATCTTGTCGTGACTTATATCACCAAACAATAAATCTGATACACCAGTAGCCGTTGCATACTTATTTTGACACATTAAGTAGTCTGAATATATATCAGATATTTTCTTAGCCATAATTGAGGGGTGTATTTTTTCTACTCTTAATACATTTTACTTATTTTACAAATTTTGCGTAAGGTGAGTTATTTATACGCTTTAATAATTTGTTATTTTGTTCTATGCTATCTTTAGCTAATCTTTCCTCACTTTTTACCACAACATATTTTAGATTAGAAGCTATATTTATAAGTTTTTTAACCCAAGATAATGATCTATTACGGTCTTTTGCTAGTTCTGTAACTTCTTTCTGTATTTTAATGAAGTCTTGTAAATTTTTATTATGTTTGCATAATATATTTATTAGAATTAAAGCATTATTTTATGCTTCTTGTTCTTGTTTTAAGTGGTGATCTAGATTGCTGTCATATAAAAACCCACTATAATTTAGTGCAGCATTATTTTAATGATCTTAAACCTTGAAATCAAATAAAAATTAATATTTTTTAATATATCATATTATGAATATTAACGTAATTTAAGAGATGATAATCCAATAAGATTAAATATAAGAGAGATAATCCAAAATCTTATTACAACTTTTGATTCTGCCCAGCCACTTTTTTCAAAGTGATGATGCAGCGGTGCCATTTTGAATATTCGCTTGCCCTTAGTAGCTTTAAAATAATATACTTGCATAATGACCGATATTGTTTCAATCACAAATAACCCGCCGACAATACCTAAAACTATTTCGTGTTTAGTGATAACGCTGATAATACCAAGTACACCACCAAGGCTTAAACTGCCGGTATCGCCCATAAAAACTTCTGCTGGTTGTGCATTAAACCATAAGAATCCAAGACAGCTACCTACTATACTTGCACAAAAAATCGTTAATTCTCCGGTATTAGGTATATAATCTAATTGTAAATAATTTGAATAGATTAAGTTTCCAACTAAGTAGCTTATTAAAGCAAAAGAGCCGGCAGTGAAAGCAATAGGAACAGTTGCAAGTCCATCAAGCCCGTCAGTTAGGTTAACGGCATTAGAAGCTCCGACTATAACAAATATAGCGTAAAATATATACAAATAACCAAGATCTAAGCTCAATTTTTTTAAAAAAGGTACGTTAAGTACGTGACTAGGGCTATCAATTGTATTTTCTAATAAAATACATATGATTAAACTAATAATGCCTTGAAGTAGTAGTTTACTTTTTCCTTTGACACCATAATGACTATTTTTAGTTACTTTTGCATAATCATCAAGAAATCCAATAATACCGAAGCTGATAAAACCAAATAAGGTAATCCAAATGTATTTATTAGTTAAATCAGCAAGTAATAAGGTAGAAAAACAGCTGGATAATATAATCATAATACCACCCATAGTGGGAGTACCAGCTTTTGTTTGATGTGATTCAGGACCATCGAAACGTATCGGTTGACCATATTTTTGAAGAGCTTGTAAAAACTTTATTAATCTTGAACCGATAAGAAAGCTCAGGCTAAGAGTAGTTAGAACGGCCAGCCCGCTACGAAAAGTAATATAATGAAATAAATTAGCTATATGTGAATTATTAATATAAGGTAGTAAGAGGTTGTATAACATATTTTAGTTTAAATTTAAAAGTATAAGTTAGTTTAATTTACTTTATTGTAATCATCAATAACCTTATCAATTTTCACTCCTCTAGAACCTTTGATTAATATAAGTTCATCATTTTTGAATAAATCATTTGTAGATGCAATCAACACATCAACGTTTTCAAAATATACTCTAGTTATTTTTTCAGGTAATGCATCATAAATATATTTAGTATTTGCACCTACCAAAAAAACCTTAGAACAATTTGCATCTAATATATAAGGTACTAGCTCTTTATGCAAGCTTTCTGAATTCTGACCAAGCTCTAACATCTCACCTATTATAGCGGTCTTATTTTTACTAGGCATTTGCTTTAAATATTTTAATGCAGCTTTAATTGACGCAGGACTTGCATTATAGTAATCGCAAATAATGCGGCTATTTCCTATGCCAATAATTTTGCCTCTACCTTTGGTTAACCGGATATCAACTAAATAGCTAGCAGCTTTATTTAAATCTTGATTAAGTAAAAAGATGATCAATAATATACCGGCATAATTTTCAGCAAAGTGCTTAGGTATGAAAGGTACAGTAGTCTCTATGATAGTGTCATATATTTTATATTTCAAATTAGCTCGCTCCTCAGAAGCTTCATATGAAATTAATTCGGCTGAGGATGATTTACCAAAACTATGTATATTTTCTATAGATAGCTTTTTTAATATAGTTATGATTTTATCATAACAATTGCTATCTGAATTAATAACAGCAATATCATTTTTGTTAAAACTTGTGAAGATTTCACATTTAGCTTCAGCGATATCTTTAAGCGAATCAAAAAACTCTAAATGCGCTTCCGAAATATTAGTGATCATAGCAATATTTGGCTTTAGTATTTTAACGAGCTCCCTTATTTCATTTTTATGATTCATGCCAAGTTCGAAAATAGCAAACTTGGTATTATCCGGCATCGAGGCAAGATTAATAAGTAAACCTAAATGATTATTAAAATTACCTCGGCTGGCAAAAGTTAATGTATCATGCTGTAATAAAGTCTTTAAAGCGTCTTTAGTTGAAGTCTTACCAACGCTGCCGGTTATAGCAATGAATTTGGCTTTTGAATTTTTTCTTTTATATAAAGCCAGTTGCTCTAATGCTTTCAGGCAATCATCTACTAAAACAACTTTGCTTTTGTTAGATATATCTACTTGCTGGCTAACTATTACTGCGGATGCTCCTTGATTAATTGCATCCTGAATATAATCATGACCATCTTTATTGCCTTGAAGTGCTATAAATAAATCACCTTTTTTAACGTCTTTAGAGTTAAATTGTATTTCGTTAGCGGTAATAGACTGCGGTACTGATACCCTTAAGGCATCGCTTAAAGTGTTGGAATTCCAAATCATATGTTTTTGGTATAGCATAATCCACTAAGCTATTGACAATCCATAAGTGACTGCGTCAAAAAAATCTGTAAAATTATTGGCAGTTTTACGAATATAATTTTTATCCTAAACCAATGATGCTCTATTGGATTTAAATTAGGACTATAGGTGGGTAAGAAGCCAATACTAGCTCTCACAAATTTTATTAACTCTTCTATCTTTTTTCTTGTATGACAGTTAGTATTGTCCATACTACTGCTTGTCTTTGCTTTAATTATTTTATCAAAAAATTTCTTACATAAGTTTCAAATAGTTCGCTATTGCAACTTCCTGTGAAGACTAAAGGGGCAATAATCTCTTTATTACAAAGAGCAGCTATAATAGATACCCTTCTTTTTTGTTAAAATATTTTCTTACCATAACATCTTGATCCCTTTTTGCTCCATCCATTTACAGGACATGCATTATCCTCTATGCCAGATTTGTTTAAATAGACTAGATCTTTTAGTGGTGTATCTTTTATTTGCTTTATCAATTCAGCTCTTGTAGGATGAATAAAAGTTTTTTTATATATGTAACCCAATTTTTGAATACCTATCCAAATAGTAGTAGGTGAATATTTTCCCGATACCTTAGCAAGCTCTTTTAAGCTTTTATCTTGATTCTTATCGATAAGCTCTTGAAATTCTTTTATGTTGGTTATCTTAATACTGTGACCTTTTTGATAATTTT
>CAZJDC010000127.1:0-3619 GCA_964544715.1 uncultured Rickettsia sp.
AAGTTCTAATGCAAAATGATATGGATTATGAAGTAGTATTGGTAGATGCGACCGATAGTCCTATAGAAATGACCTAAAAAAACAAAAGTTGTATTATTAAGAAAGAAAGAAAAGGCATACATTAAAAACCCAAAGTAGTGGTAGACAAGAAAACAAAACAAGTATAATATCTACATATTTTACCAATGGTAGAAAGGCACGATTTAAGGTTATTTAAAGAATCTAAAATACTTATACATCATAAGGTTAAAGTAATTATTGACACAGTATATTAAGGTATACAGAAGATTCATAATAATTCTGAGTTACCAAAAAACTAAACACGAAAAATCTTTTAACTAAAAAGGTTAAAACAAATAATCGTAGGTTAGCAATAGAAAGAGTACTTAATGAAAATGTTATTAGTATGCTGAAACGCTTCAAAATCATTTCGGACAAGTATCGAAACAGGCGAAAACGATTTGGACTTAGATTTAATCTAATTGCTGGAATTTACAATTTTGAACTCAAATTACTAGTTTCGAAAGAGATCTACTGACGATGCGGAGTAAATCTTTATAAATCAAATATAAACTATTAGTAATGAACAAATTATTCTATATAATAGGCATTATATTAATAATAGGTGTCTTTTTTATGGTTCAAAATAAATCCACAATAACAAGTGATGCTAACCAGATTATCCCTCGTAAAGTTTTGTTCGGTAACCCTGACAAAGCAAGAGTGTCACTAACTCATGACGGTAAATATATCTTATATATTGCACCAAAAGATGGAGTGCTCAATATTTGGCTAGCTCCAAGCGATGATATTAGTAAGGCAGAAGTGATAACCCATGATACAGGTCGTGGTATTTGGTCTTATGCTAAAGCTTATAACAATAAAAATATTTTATACACTCAAGATTTTAATGGTGATGAAAATGACCGAATCTACAGCTATAATATCGAAACAAAGGAAACGAAATTAATTACCTTGGAACAGGGAGTAAAATCTGGGTTAATTGGACTAAGCTATAAAAAACCAAATGAAATATTAATAGATTCAAATGAGCGTAATCCTGAATATTTTGATATTTATAAACTAAATCTAGATACTTTAGAAAAAGAACTAATTTATCAAAATGATAAATTTACTCATTTTATAACAGATGAAAATTTAAATTTAAGATTTGGTAGTTTATTAGATAAAGATGGAGCTGTTGAATATTATAAATTAAAAGATGGTGAGTCTCAGTTATTTACCAAAATATCAATGGAAGACTCATTTAATACTGCTATACTTGGTTTTGATGCTAGTGGTGAAATTCTATATATGCTAGAGGGGCGTAATCGCAATACCTCAGCCCTTAAAGCTATAAGTTTAGCTACCGGTGGTAGCGAAGAAATATTAGCAGAAGATTCCAAAGCCGATATTGATTTATTTACAGTTCACCCTACTAAACAAACTCCACAAGCGGTTTCTATAAATTACGATATGGTATCATACAAAATATTAGATAAAGATATTGAAGATGATATAAAATATTTACAAAATCTTGAGCGTGGAGATTTAATTATTAATAGCCGAACTCTTGATGATAAAACGTGGATCATAGCTTATAATAGCGATAATTCACCGGTAAAATATTATAAATATGATAGAGCAAATAAAAAAGCTGAGTTTTTATTCACTAACCGTAAAGCGTTAGAGCAATATACACTTTCGAAAATGATACCGGTGATTATTAAATCACGTGATGGGCTTGACTTAGTGAGCTATATAACTTTTCCATATGATATAAAGCTTGATAAGGATAATATCCCTGATAAGAAGGTGCCGCTAATAATCAATGTTCACGGTGGTCCATGGGTACGTGATAGTTGGGGGTATAATCCGGAGCATCAATGGCTTGCTAATCGTGGTTATGCAGTTTTAAGTATTAATTATCGTGGTTCTACTGGTTTTGGTAAGGATTTTCTTAATGCTGGCAATTTAGAATATGCCGGTAAAATGCATACTGATTTAATTGATGGTGTGAATTGGGCAATTAATAGCAATATAGCAAAATCTGGTAAAATAGGAATTATGGGTGGAAGTTATGGAGGATATGCAACGCTAGTTGGTCTGACTATGACACCTGATGTGTTTGCTTGTGGAGTGGATGTTGTCGGTATGTCTAATTTACTAACTCATGTACAAACTAAAGCCCCATATTTAACTCCATTATTAAGTATATATAAAACACGTATAGGTCCTTGGGATACTGAAGAAGAAAAAGAGTTTTTAAGACAAAGATCACCAATTAATTTCGTTGATAATATTAAGAAACCTTTATTTATAGCCCAAGGAGCTCATGATGTAAGAGTCGTGCAAGCAGAATCCGACCAGATTGTAAATGCAATGAAAGCAAAGCATATACCGGTAGTTTATGCACTTTATAAAGATGAAGGGCATGGCTTTGCAAAACCTGGCAATAGAATATCATATTACACTCTTGCTGAACAATTTTTAGCTAAAATATTAAAAGGACGAGCTGAAGAAATTGGCGACGATCTAAAAAATGCTAATTTAATTTTGAATGATCAAGACAATCTAAACGGAACAGAAGCAGAGAAGATTATAGATACAGCTGTTGGGGGTTGAAAAATGTAATGTCATCCCATGGCTTTGTAGAAGTCAAGATTTGATATGACATACACTATAAATTTTGCACCTGATGGTCAGTTAAATTTTGACTATTAGAGGAGTATTCAAGATACAAAATTTCATTATTGTTTTCAACAGATAATTTTTTACTATCCTTAAAAGTTTGTATAGGAGTTTTTCCATAACAATATTTACTGGAATGAGGTCTTTCATTATTGAAAGACTCTCACCAAATATCAAGATCTAATTGTAAATCATCTAATGATGTATAAATCTTTTTACGCATAGCTGTATCAAAGAATTCTTGTTGCATAGTTTTATTAAAACGCTTACACATACAATTAGTCTGAGGTGAATATTATGCTTTAGTTGTAGTATGCTCTATACCCTCTATACTCAGAAATAGCTCAACAGCATGATGCTCTATATTGCCTTTATACTCCTGATCTACGATCTGTAAGAATACGAAGCATTGGTATCCCTTTGACTCTCTCCCACGGTAATATTCTATCATTAAGCATATCATCAGCACTTAGAGCTGTTTTATCAGTATATAGTTTAGCATCAGCTCTACTATAACTATCAATAAATACCTGAGGAATAAACCTTACCTTTAAAATGACTGACGTAATAAGTATCCTGACAACCTAAATAACCAGAATGCTGAGTATCAATTTCTCTACACGCTTCTTTGTCATTACGACGTTTCTCTAGTACATGCAGTTGTGCTTCCGTAAAAACAATACCATCTTGTGCCATTTTCGCTTCTAATGCTTTAAGCCTTTTATTGATATTGTTTAAATCATTACGTATAGCTTAAGTTAAATAGGTAGTAACTATTTTAAGGGCATAGAAAACAGCATCAAAAAAATTATCAAAATCACCGGCAATTTTTCTTACTTGATTCTTAATATTAAACCAATAATCCTCAATAGGATTTAAATTAGGTGAGTAAGTTGGTAAAAATAAAATACTACAACTAACAGATTCG
>CAZJDC010000128.1:0-3573 GCA_964544715.1 uncultured Rickettsia sp.
TCGACGTAGCAAAATATTTCTGTAAAATCTATGCTCATAGGTTATTGCTATCTATGTTATTTTTCAATAACCTATCAACTCTTTGCTAATCTGTAAAATTACTACCTTAGTTTAAAACCTGTATCTTTTAACTACTTTATAACCAAAGTACTATTATCAATATACCAGTAATCCACTATTTATCATCTATACAGAACCATGGTGAATACGAAACTAGCGTGTATTAATGATTTTAAAAATATTAAAGAGCCTAAGATAGGGATTGATACCTATCCTTAATAGGTACAATTATCAAAGATTTTATTCAGGTATTGGTTACAAAAAACCCATGGATTTTTATCTTAATAATACACACAATTATTATTAATTAGCTGCTTAGAAAATGACAAAAATAGGAAACAAAATTTAATCCATTTTGTCTTGATTTTTCAGTCCAGTATACATCTCGATAACTATTATTCAAGTGATGATATAACTATATAGCATGGCTAATAATGCTTGCTGGGAAATGAGGTCTCCTCAGGAATTGAGTTAATATGCATAGCGGTAAAATTTAAGGATAATTTGTTACTACTATTCTATAAATCATTCCTTGCATTCGCTAAATATTTACTTTACATCTCTCATAACTTGATGGTGCCTATGGGAAAAGTCAGCAATATATTTGCCATCAATGTTGGCAGATACACCAACACAGCACTGAGCAAAGCATTGCATTTGCATCCGCTAAATCCATTTGGGACGAAGCTACTCAAAGACTTCTTGCTGCCTGAAATCTAAAAACATAGTACTTTTTGACACGAATTTACTTAACATGACGGCCCCCGCCCCCTTTAAACAAATATATTAAGTGCTAAGAGCTTGATTTATGACACCTATGCCAAAGCATCAACTTGGCAATCTTAGGCAGTACCATAAGACTCCTGAGATTTCTTCGTCACTATGCTCCTCACAATGCAGATCCTTAATACACACAACAAAATTATACTTAAATTCCATCAAGACAAAAATAATTTCTCATTTTCTTAAAGAAGAGTTATACTTTTAATATACAACAAGATTAAGGTATGCTTATATGACCAGTGAAAATAACAATACAGAATTTGCTGAATTAAAGATTAGAGATAAAATATTCACATTACCTATATTAAAGGCAAGTATAGGGCAGGATGTAATCGATATTAGTAAAATATATTCTGAAGCGGGTTACTTTACTTACGACCCAGGTTTTATGTCTACTGCCTCGTGTAGGTCAACTATAACTTATATAGATGGTGATGAAGGAATTTTGCGTTATCATGGTTATGATATAAAAGATTTAGCCGAAAAAAGCGACTTTTTAGAGGTAGCATATTTATTAATTTATGGGGAATTACCAAATAGTAAGCAGTATAGTGATTTTACTAAAAAGGTTGCTCATCATGCACTAGTTAATGAAAGATTGCATTATTTATTCCAAACGTTTTGTAGCTCTTCGCATCCTATGGCTATTATGCTTGCGGCGGTTGGTTCTCTTTCTGCATTTTATCCTGATTTACTGAATTTCTTTAAAGAAGCAGATTATGAGCTTACAGCTATTAGAATGATAGCTAAAATCCCAACTATTGCAGCTATGTCTTATAAATATTCTATAGGTCAGCCCTTTGTCTATCCTAATAATTCTTTAGATTTTACTGAAAATTTCTTGCATATGATGTTTGCAACACCTTGTGAGAAATATCAAGTAAATCCGATAGTTAAAAATGCACTAAACAAGATATTTATTTTGCATGCTGATCATGAGCAAAATGCTTCTACTTCAACAGTTAGAATTGCGGGTTCTTCGGGGGCTAATCCTTTTGCGTGTGTCAGTACTGGTATTTCATCGCTTTGGGGACCGTCTCACGGCGGAGCTAATGAAGCAGTAATAAATATGCTGCAAGAAATAGGTAGTGTAGAGAATATTCCTAAATATATCGCTAAAGCTAAAGATAAGAACGATAATTTTAGGCTAATGGGCTTTGGTCATCGTGTATATAAGAATTATGATCCACGGGCTGCAGTACTTAAAAAAACCTGCCAGGAAGTACTAAAAGAACTTGGGAAGCTAGATAATAATCCGTTATTGCAAATAGCTATAGAGCTTGAAGATATCGCTCTTAAAGACAAGTATTTTATTGAGAGAAAGTTATATCCAAACGTTGATTTTTATTCGGGGATTATTTACAAAACTATGAGTATACCTCCGCACATGTTCACAGTGCTTTTTGCCACGGCAAGAACAGTAGGATGGATGGCACAATGGAAAGAAATGCACGAAGACCCCGAACAGAAAATCTGTAGACCAAGGCAGCTTTATACCGGTCAAGTTCATAGAGAATATAAGACTATGAAAGAGAGATAAATTTTGGTATAGTGCGGTTGTCATACCGCGGCTTGACCGCGGTATCTTGTATCACAGATCGAGTCCTAAGATGCCGCTACAAGCGTGTGGGATGACGAGAATTTTTATATGAGGTGACAGGGTTTACAACGTTACAATAAAGGTTATATGAATTTTATTGATGAAGTTAAGATATATATAAAAGGTGGCAATGGTGGCAATGGTTGCGTTAGTTTCCATCGTGAAAAATTTATTGACCGAGGCGGTCCCGATGGCGGTGACGGCGGACGTGGCGGTAGTATTATTTTTAGAAGCAATCACCATCTTAATACACTAGTAAATTATAGATTTAAGCAGCATTTTATCGCTGACAATGGTGAAAATGGTAAAGGCTCAAATAAAAGTGGTAAATCGGGTAAATCTTTAACTCTTGATGTGCCGATCGGCACGCAAATTTTTGCAGAAAACAGCGATATATTGTTGCATGATTTTACAGAAGATGATCAGATTTTTGAGATAATTAAAGGCGGAAGTGGCGGTCTTGGTAACAGCCATTTTAAAACGTCAGTCAATCAAGCACCAAGACGCAGAACAGAAGGCGAAATTGCTGAAGAAATGTGGATTAAGCTAAGTCTGAAGCTTTTTTCTGATATTGGGCTGGTGGGCTTACCTAATGCCGGTAAATCTACTTTTTTATCAGTAGTATCAGCGGCTAAGCCTCAAATCGCTGATTATCCGTTTACTACTTTAGTGCCAAATCTTGGAGTAGTGTATGTCGATGATGAGGAATTTGTTATAGCCGATATTCCAGGCTTAATTGAAGGAGCTCATCAAGGGCATGGATTGGGTGATAAATTCTTAAAGCATATTGAAAGATGTAATGTGCTGATTCATCTAATAGACGGCAGTAGTGAGGATGTTGTTACTAATTATAATACAGTACGTATAGAGCTTGAATCATACTCCGATCATTTAAAAAATAAAACTCAAATTATGTGCCTTAATAAAATCGATGTTTTAACTGATGAGGAAATAGAGGCAAAAATAACTGAGTTGCAAAAAATTACCGGTAAAAAAATTTTTCCTATCTCTACCTATACCAATACCGGTATCACAAACATAATTAAACTAGCCATTAAGTCACCGTCAAGTTAACTAAATTAGTGTCAAAAAGTACTATGTTTTTAGATTTTAGGCAGCAAGAACTCTTG
>CAZJDC010000129.1:0-3540 GCA_964544715.1 uncultured Rickettsia sp.
AACCAGAATGGATGACTTTATTAAATATTTCCCCTTATTTAGATGATTTTCTAGCAGAATTGTTTTGTATTTCAAACGAAATTACAAGTTTAAGATTACAGCATAAAGATTTTGATATTATTTATGAATGTAAAAGAAAATTTATTCAGCGTTATGCAATCAAAAAATATCCTTTAGAAAAAATAAAAGATGTAGATTTTGAGGATATATACTTAAAATTAACTGATTTAATAGGTAAAAATTTTACTTCTAGAGACTTTGCTAAGCAAGTAATTATATGGCAACAAGATGAAGAAAGATTTATAGAAGAATTAAATATAGCAGCACAATATGCAGCTTATAGGGTTTATTGGTGTAATAGTGTCATCCCGTGGCTTGTTTACGGGATTCAGAAAAAACAAATAGATCCTGTGACCTCCTCGCCACAGGACGACATCCTATTCGATCTACCACAAAAGATAGACAAAGAAAACTTGATAGATGATAAAAAAATATCTAAATATCAAAAAAACGAACGGTTAGATTTTGATTATACAGATTCCTTTTTAAATATCGATGAAGCTTTAAATAATTCTCATTATTGTATTTATTGTCATAAACAGGATAAAGATAGTTGTTCTAAGGGTCAAAATGTCATCCCGCGATCGAGTCGCGGGATCTTGGATCACAAATTGCTTCCTGAGATCCCGTGGCTTGTCCACGGGATGACAGGCTGCCCCTTAAAACAAAAAATTTCTGAGATGAATTACGTTAAAGCTCAAGGGTTTAATTTAAGTGCTCTTGCAATTATTATTATAGATAACCCGATGGTTGCGGCAACGGGTCATAGAATTTGTAATGATTGCTCAAAAGCTTGTATTTATCAAAAGCAAGATCCAGTAAATATACCTCTAATAGAGTCAAATATTTTAGAAGAAACGCTTAAATTGCCTTATGGCTTAGAGATATATCTGCTTTTAACTCGTTGGAATCCACTAAATATTTATAATCCACTGCCAAAAGAACCTACTAATTACAATGTTTTGATTACAGGACTAGGACCGGCAGGTTTTAGTCTTAGTTATTATCTATTACGATCTGGTCATAATGTCATGGCTATTGATGGTTTGAAAATTACACCTTTGCCTTTTGATATTCACAAGCCAATAAAATTCTGGCATGAATATAAAAATAAATTATCTGAAAGAGTACCGAAAGGATTTGGCGGGGTAGCTGAGTATGGTATTACTGTTCGCTGGGATAAAAACAACCTTGATATATTACGCCTGATACTCGAGAGAAATAGCAAGTTTAAATATTATGACGGTGTAGCTTTAGATTTTAATATAACGAAAGAGCAAGTATTTGATTTAGGTTTTGATCATATAGCTTTCTGTACTGGAGCTGGCAAGCCAAAGATTTTGGACATAGAGAATTTTGATGCTAAAGGTGTTAAAATAGCTTCAGACTTTTTAATGACTCTGCAAAGTGGCGGCGCATTTTTAGAAAACTCTAATACTAATATGCTTATTAGAATGCCGATTGCAGTTATTGGTGGTGGTCTTACTTCTTTAGACGCAGCAACAGAAAGTTTATATTATTATAAAAAGCAGATAGAAAGTTTTGTTAAAGATTACGAGCTTGCTATTGCCAAATACGGCAAAGATTATACAGAAAAAAATTGGACAAAAGAAGATAAGGAAATAGCAGAAGAGTTTCTTGCTCATGCAACATTATTTGAGAAAGCTAAGAATAATGAGGAGCTAAAAAAAGTTTTTAAGAAGCTTGGCGGAGCTACTATTTATTATCGTGGAAAGTTACGAGATTCACCGGCATATAAATTAAATCATGAGGAGCTAATATATGCATTAGCATTAGGGATTAATTTTGAAGAAAATATGCAGTCTTTGAAAATTAATACTGATAAATATGGGCATGTGGAATCTGTGGAATTCATTGTCATCCCGTGGTCCCGCCACGGGATCCAGAAAGTGCATTCCTGCTTTCACGGGAATGACATAAGACACGTTAAAATAACCGCCAAAACCGTGATTATGGCGATCGGTATAGAAAATAATCTTGAACTTGATGAAAATACATATAGTTATTTTGGGGATTGTAATCCTAAATACTCAGGTAGTGTAGTTAAGGCACTTGCTAGTAGTAAAGAGGGTTATGAAGCTCTTAATAAGAAACTAGTAAATAGTAATCCGAATTTTAAAGGTGATTATAAAAATTTTGTAAAACAACTAGATGATCTATTAATTAGCAAAATTCATAAAGTAAATATCTTAGACGACAAAACTATTGAATTAGTAATTCACTCACCACTTGCTGCAAAAAATTTTAAGTTTGGGCAGTTTTTCCGTTTACAGAATTATTCTGATAATAATACTAAATTAATAGAGCCTTTAGCCCTAACCGTTGCGGACATTGATATAGAAAGCGGCTTAATTAATTTTATAATATATGATGTCGGCAGATCAACTAACCTATGTAAATCATTTTCTGAAAGTGAAAAAATAGTTTTAATGGGACCAAGTGGAATGCCATTAGAAATACCGAAAAATAAGAAAATAGTTATTATTGATTCCAAACCGAATAATATTTTAATTAAAGTTCTAAAGGATAATAATAACGAAGTTAGGTTTTTTACCTATCCTGAAATAAAAACACAAAATCTAACTTTAGTAGATAGAGTAATAATTAATGCTTCGCCTGAAATAGCAAAAGAGTTACAAGGTTTAAAAATATTTAACGAAAATACTGAAATAATTGTTAGCATTAATGCATCCATGCAGTGTATGATGAAAGGAATTTGTGGACAGTGTATACAAAAAGTAGAAGATGAAAGAAAATATATTTTTGCCTGTAGCTGCCAAAATCAAAAAGCAGAAATAGTTCATTTTGAAAGTTTAAAAGCTCGTCTGCGTCAGAATTCTTTGCAAGAAAAGATGAAGAAACTAGGTAATACTCGACAAAAGGAGTAGCATTTTCTAATAATAAAAAAGGAAATTCTAAAAGATGACAATATCAAAACATAGTGATAGCCACATCATATCTATTTTAAATCATGCAAGTGGTGGTGTGTGCCTATAGTATCTTACTAAGAGAACACAAAATATCATCAACGATGTTTTATAAATGGCGCTCAAGGTATAGAGGTATGGATTTACCGATGGATTACCAAACTAAAAGAGTTAGAATTGGAAAATGCTCGACTTAAAAAGATGTATGCCGAGGAAAGGTTAAGAAATGATATATTAAAGGCAGTACTGGAAAAAAAGTAGGGAAGCCATCTCAAAGGCGAGAGATGGCTAAAATAATATCTGAAGAAAAAGATCTTTCTATAAGAACTGCATGCCAAATCTTTTATGTCAGAGAAATATGCTATAGATATAAGAGTATAAACTATCATCTGAGGATGATGTTATATCTAGTCCGTCCACAAAAACTCTACGATCCTTTATAGGAAATAGGTTTTTTTATATCACAAAGAATACAATAATCCATAAGAAAATGGTAAGATATGGTCATAAACCATATGGATTTCAGTCTATA
>CAZJDC010000130.1:0-3502 GCA_964544715.1 uncultured Rickettsia sp.
AATTTTATGCGAATTTTGAGACATTTACTGATTCTATACGATTATTTTTTGAAAATATTGAAATATATAATTTCTTCATTGGTAAATGACAATTTTTTAACCATTGTTCCTAATCATTTTAACAACTCTTTATGTTGAAGAAGTATCTTCTAGTAAAGGATTTGTTATATGATCTCTTAAAAAGTGTTCAGGATTTCCATAGGTAGTAAGTAAAAACAGCTTAAAATACTAATAATATTAGTATTTTAAGCTGGATCCCGTGGGACAAGGCACAAACACATTGGGGGGGGGACAGAGATGAAACTGATCCACGCAGGCAATGCCATCACGGGGTGACAGCAAAAAAAATCGGGCCATGCAACAAAACCACCACGTTACGCACAGAAACACCATCTTCATCTTCTCAGATGTAAATAATCATTATATTTAGATAAATCTAAGTCATAAACAAAGGATTTATTTGTAACATAATATTCAAGCAACCTTGTTAATCCTTGTTTATGTTTATCTAATTCCTCTTTGTGTAAAGACATCTCGGTTGTTTGCACATAAGGCTCAGTGCTAGTTATTTTTACATAAGCGATAGTAATCTCTTCAACTGGCTTTTCGCCTTCACGGGAACGACATAGGCTAGAGTGGGAAAGGCAAATATTAAAGCCGTTTTCGAGTATCATCAAACTTTCTATAATCAGCTGAGGTGAAAGTCCTTGCTCTATTTCTTTTTTAGTTGGGACAGTACCAGTTTTATAATCTAATATAGTTATGTGGTTTGATTTACTGATTTCAATTCGGTCAGCTATACCAATGATTTTTATATTCTGTCCTGCTATGTTTAAATTCAGCTCTCCTATAGTCTCAAAATAAATATTGCTGCAGTTTTTTCTGCGTTCCATATCAAATAGAACAAAAGCTTTACTAAGTAGTGTGAGTTTTGTCTGCCAAGTTTTCTTTGTATATATAGGTAGAATACTGCTATGTAAAATATTATTCCCGATATTGAGTAAAGCCTGCTGTCTATCAAGCATATTTTGTTGATTATAATTTTTAGAATATTTTTCTAAAACCTTATGAATAAAATTTCCGAAATCTGATATTTTGTGCTCTTCCCATATCTTATCTTGAGTGCGTAACTTCAGAATTTTCTTAGCATAAAAATTATAAGGATTTCTAATTAAGGTTTCTATATCGGTTACTGATAACATGTTTGGGAAAAAATTGCTATGGGCTAGGTCGTCCTGTGGCTTGTGCACTAGATCTTTTGCTATATTTTTCTTGATCCTGTATCTTGTCCACGGGATGATATCTGTATTTGACAACTTCAAAAATAAATTGCAGGGGGTGGATAATTTTCCGGCATATTTTTTAGCATTTAATATGATTAC
Source organism: uncultured Rickettsia sp. (assembly GCA_964544715.1). Taxonomy (GTDB): domain Bacteria; phylum Pseudomonadota; class Alphaproteobacteria; order Rickettsiales; family Rickettsiaceae; genus Rickettsia. The sequence continues at coordinate 1,383 of CAZJDC010000130.1, forward strand.
TTCTTCATTTTGTAATAATAAATTAAAATAATCTGAATATATTTGGGGATTAATTTCGTCATAATCTATGTCTAATATTTGCTTTGCTTCCTTGCTTAAATAAGGGTTATTAGTAGTGGTAATAGCACTCCAATTATCACTATTAAAATGTGGTAATATTACTAAATCAAAACGAGATAAAGCCAGTTCTTCAGGTGAGCCAATAACTATGCTAGCATATTCAACATTTTTATAATATTTAACGTTAGAAAGTAATAGAGCAAAAATTTTAGGAAATTTTTTTTTATCAACATTTATACTACCGCTAAACTCTGTTAAATTATTGAAAAATTCTAATAGCTTAGCTCCTCTCTCTTGTTCCCAAATCTCCGGTAAAATCTTCTCAGCAATTTCTTTGGAAAGTACTAATATATCCTTGATATTATAAGGTTTTGTAGCAAATAAAATATCTACTAAATTATGACAATAATTTTTTACTTCTTTATTATCAAATTGTAATTGTAGTAAATATCTTGGTGAAGATATAAAACGATTTTTATTTAATAAAAATAATTCAAGTTCCTGAATAATAGTGCAGTTTATTAAAGGATTTTTAAGTAGTAAAAATAAAAGTTTTAAATCAAAATTATTACATAATATATTGATGATAGATATTAATAAGCTACTCACGTTTGTAAGCTTTAGATTGTTACCTATCAAATCTTTAAACATGAGCCCATATTTCTCTAAATAGTTACAATATACTCTTTTCAGTTTATTGTTATTTATAACAATCGCTATTTTTTTATCCACATTCTGTGTGCATGTATAAGCTATTTGCTCTGCCTCTTCATAAATATTTGCCGGTTCATAATAATATATATTATTATGAACTAGTTTTATTTCATTATATTTAATTATTTGTAGTTCTTTCTCATATTTCGTTAAGAACGTATCAGGTTTAAATATGCCAGCTAATATTACCTGTTTATGGCTGTTTTTGGTTCTTACTATCTCTTCCCAAAGTAATTTTAATTTATCATTATTACTGCTTTGCTTTTCATTTTCTTGCCATTTAAAAAAGCTAAATTCTAAAAATTTATAAATATTTTGCCAATATTCTGAATTATTGTAAGTCTCAATTAATTTTATATCGATATTATTATTTACTAAATCAGCAAATAGCTTATTTAAAATTCCGGCAGCTTTTAATGCTTCCTCAGGAGTAAAAGCTAATTTTTTATATTCGGTAATTATGTTTGATAGGGTGAATAATTCTTCCATTTTAGATATGTAATCTGAAGAATCTTTTAAAATAGCACTAAATGGGATAATAATAGGTAAATTTTGCACATTATAATGATTGGTCAAAACCTCCTTTAATTCGCTACAAGAATAACTATTCGACAATATTATTTTAAGTTCTTGACGCAAATTTTTCTTACCAAATTTACTGATAATAAACTCAGCAAAATCATATAAAAAAGAAACCTTAGAAGTCATAAATATCGTTTTTTATATTGAATATAGCATATTTAAAATCCAAAACAAATTTTGTTAAAAACCATATTTAATGATATTTATACTTAATAATCTCTTTGGAGTTATAAACCTCCATCTTCCAGATAGAGAAGCTTTAGCTTACCATGTGTGTCATGATGTGTTAGCATCATAAAAGCACTATGACACATTGCCAGCAGAAAATCCCATACAGTGTGACTATCATCGCTATGGTAATCCTCCCAATTTTAATCGCAATAGCAAGTAGAAAGTTAAGATGCCAAAGCTAATTTCTGTATTGGCGTTATATCCCACCTATAGCCTATTTGGTCTTTCATTATTATATGGCCAAAGCCATTGAGTGGCAAGATCTTGTGCCACTTGAATATTATAAAATAACTGTTGGCTCAACCAATCATATCTTACAGTACTATTATATCGTTCAATATATAGCTCTAGTAAATGAATAATTGTCAAAGAAGTCAGCAAGTGTTATTAAGGTAAGAATGATTTATAGAAAATAAACATCAGTAGAAAGAGAAGAATTAAAGCTTTACCATAAAAGTGAAAGGGATAAGAGGATTTGTGTGATAGAATCAAAGCTGTTGTTATGTATGATGATGGCTATAGTATTGTTGAGA
>CAZJDC010000131.1:0-3501 GCA_964544715.1 uncultured Rickettsia sp.
GTAGTCTGAATATATATCTAATATTTTCTTAGCCATAATTGAGGAGTGTATTTTTGCTACTCTTAATACATTTATACTTATTTTATAAATTTTGCGTAAGGTGAGTTGGTAAATGACAATTTTGAAACCATTGTTCCTCATCATTTTAACAACTCTTCATGTTGAAACAGTATACATGAATCAGATATGACTTCTTAACATAAGACTAGAATAAGCTTTAGCTTGATATGTAACTTCTAGTTGCCAAAATCACACTTTCATCTCTCAGATGAAAGTAGTTGATTATTTCCCTAATATTCAATAAAATCCTGTTTTAAAATCAAATATAGAAAATAATGCATAATACCGATATATTAATAATAGGGGCTGGTCCTGTCGGATTATTTGCCATTTTTCAAGCAGGAATGCTAGGAATGAAGTGCCATGTAATAGATGCACAAGAGGTTATAGGAGGACAATGTATTACTCTGTACCCTGAAAAGCCTATTTACGATATACCAGCATACCCTAAAATTGTAGCAGCTGAGCTAATAAAACAGCTAGAATTACAAGTCACTCCGTTTAATCCGGTTTATCACTTAAATCAACAAGCGGTAGCACTCAAAAAAGAAGGTGAATTTTTTGAAGTACAAACCTCAAAAGATATTTTTATTAAAAGCAAAGTCATTATTATTGCAGCTGGAGCGGGCTCATTTGGTCCTTACAAACCTCCCCTTACAAATATTGAAGAATTTGAGAATGAATCAGTTTTTTACTTTATTAATAACCGAAGTAAATTTACAGGTAAAAATATAGTTATAGCAGGGGGGGGTGATTCAGCTGTTGACTGGGCTATTTCTCTTTCTGAGATTGCCAATAAAATATATTTAGTCCATAGACGTGATAAATTTAGAGCAGCAAATGAAAGTTTAAGACAATTAAAAGATATAGCAGAAAGTAGAAAAATTGAGTTAGTTATCGGTTATCAACTAGATTCATTAGAAGGCAATAATAACGAACTTCAAACTGTTATAGTTAGAGACTTACAAAATAATAAACGCAAGTTAGATGCTAATATATTATTGCCGTTTTTTGGTTTAAAGCAAGAATTAGGTAATTTAATAAATTGGGGACTTGACATAAAGCTCCATCATATTGAGGTTGATCATGTGCATTATCAAACTAATATCCCAGGCATATACGCTATTGGTGATATTGCTCATTATGAGGGTAAGCTTAAACTAATTCTTACCGGCTTTGCCGAGGCAGCAAGCAGCCTTCATCACGCTTATAGTAAAGTATTTGATGGTAAGGCTCTACATTTTGAGTACTCAACTACTAAGTACACTCGATGAACTTCGTCTACTAAATTTATTTATCAGAGGTATATATTGAATAACATAATTGATGGTAAAGCATTAGCAAATGCAATATTAAGTGAATTAAAGTATGAAATTCAAAAGCTTAAGGATAAAACAGGAGAGTCACCAAAATTAGCAATAGTTTTAGTAGGCGAAAATCCTGCAAGCATTATTTATGTTAAAAACAAAATAAAAAGTGCTAACAAGATAGGAATTGACACTCAATTATTGAATCTTCCCATCAATATCAAAACAGATGCATTAATAGTGAAAATCAATGAATTAAATCTTGATCAAAATGTTTCAGGAATGATAGTTCAACTTCCTTTACCGGAATCTATAGACAAAAATAAAATCTTATCTGCTATCTCACCTTATAAAGATGTGGATGGTTTTCATTCTGTGAATGTTGGTTATTTACATAGCGGAATTAATAGCGGTTTTGTACCCTGCACTGCCCTTGGCTGCCTTGAAGTAATTAAGAAGTATGAGCCAAATTTAAGCGGTAAAAATGCCGTAATTGTTGGACGTTCAAATATTGTTGGTAAACCTTTGAGTGCATTACTGCTAAAAGAAGATTGCAGCGTAACTATTTGTCACTCTAAATCACAGAATTTAAGCTCTATTACCTATAAGGCTGATATCGTTGTTGCAGCTATCGGCTCACCTCTAAAACTAACTTCTGCATATTTTAAGCCAAAGGCGATAGTAATTGATGTAGGGATTAATAGAATCGGTGGTAATCAAATAGTTGGCGATGTAGATTTTGAGAATGTTAAATCTGAAGTCAAATATATTACCCCCGTTCCTGGTGGAATCGGACCTATGACTATTGCTTTTTTACTTAAAAATACAGTGCAGGCATTTAAGATACGGAACTAAAAAATATTGTTGAATGATTTCTATAGCATTAAGGATTGTCCCGCATAGATCGAAAAGCACCCTCAGGATCATATCGTGGCTTGCTACTTTTATAAATCTTCATATTTAATTGACATATTAAGATTAAAATTAGAATAGTTTATGTATATGTAGAAACCTAAGAAGTTAGTAATCATATACATAAACTCATGATCAAAACTCAATTAAAAGGAATAATATATCACATTATAATCAAAAAATAATCACACCAAAATGAGGATTATTAGAACTTGCAAAACAACTTGGTAGTGTAAGCAAAGCGTGCAAAGTAATGGGCTATTCAAGAGATAGCTTTTACCATTTCAAGAAACTATATGAGATGGGCGGAGAAGCGGCTCTTGTGGATATGAGTCGTAAGAAACCTATAGTGAAGAATCGTGTATCAGAACATATAGAACAAGCAGTAATAAATCTTGTTATAGAAAATTCTGCCATTGGTCAGCTTCGTGCGAGCCAAGAACTAATGAAGCAAGTACTATATGTCATCCAGTGGGTGTACGTTCTTATTTGGCTACGCCAATGAATCTTGAGGACTATAAAGAAACGCTTCAAAGCTTTAGAAAAGCTAAATCTGCACAAGACGGTATCTTACTGACAGAAGCACAACTAGCTACTATATTGGACTTTGGACAAATTACCATTATAAATCGAGATAAAATTCGTCCTAATAAAAAACTTGCATTAACCAAATATTGGTATGTAGTTGATATTATAATCAATACAACTATGACGATATGCAAGAGCTACAAACTTGGATTCAACAGTTTAGGAGTGAGTTATATCAGCTTTTTTCAAAACGTTCGGATGCAATTATGAATTTACTAGATACGTTATAACCATAGTAATGGACATTGGTGTAGGAGCATTATACAATAAAGCAACGTCAATTGTTGTGATAGACAGTATAGTAGCATTACCGACGCCATCGCAGATGGATTGCCGTATGCAGACTTGAAAACAAATAGGGAAACTGATTTACGATTATGCAAGCAAGCAGGGTAAAGCCAAAGTATCATCTTTTTATTATTGATTGTACGATGAATCCAAGGCGTTATGTAAGAAAGCTTGTTGATAGACGTATAAAACATTTTCCGAATCCTGCACTCTGCACCTGGGAACAAGCCGATTATAGTTGGTCACTCACCTTACGCAAAATTGACAACATAAGCAAAACTTAAGCTATTTTTATGGAAACAATACTTCAAACCCTTGACGTAAAGTGATGTTTTTGTAGTCAAAG
>CAZJDC010000132.1:0-3477 GCA_964544715.1 uncultured Rickettsia sp.
GTAGAATACGATTTACTAAATAAGATAAACTTAATATTAAAAGCAAACCTAATAATCTATACTGCATGATATAACTCTGTTTATTTGTTGGTATAACCTTATATTCATACCACGGCTTGAGACCGCGGCATCTTAAGACATAACTTGTGACATAAGACCCCGCTATTAAGTCGCGGGGTAACATTTTCCACAATCCCTTTAATCAAAAATAAATAACATAATATGATTTGTCTAGTCTAAATGTTCCGCTAACATTGGAACATTCTGCTGCCATTCTGTATATTTTGCATCATATTTATAATCTTCTTGATCATCGCCCATGCTAACATCCTTATCACTATCACTACTCTCAAGCTTTGGTTCTGTCAAAGGTTCTTCTAGATCAACATCAACCATGTGAATTTTATTAAGCTCACTTAAAGTGTCAAAAGCAATCTTAAAACTCGTATCTTGTGGCTCTTCTATTAATACAATTTTCATTTCAGCTTTTTTTGTAGCCTCCATATTATATAATGTATCTTCAATTAATAATACATTTGCCGGATTTGTTACTCTTGCTTTTTTCATGGTTTCCTCTATATGCTGCTGCTTGTTGTAGGATGAGACTCATACAATATTTCTTTAGTGTCTGGCAAATAAGACACTATATGTAGTGCTCCTACATCTTCTTTAAGTATTTTTGTCATAGCATATTTCACGGCTTGCGGATAATCATTAAATGATACTAAAGCAACTTCATACTCAGATAACCAAGCTTTTTTTATTAAAGTCACTAGTCTTTTTTCACGTCTCCAACCTAAAGACGAATTTCTCAAAAATTCATCTGTATACTGCATTACTAACTCTTCGGTTATAGCTATCCCAAATTTATGGTCCCTCATTAATCTCTTACTAAGGTAATTATGCAAACTTTTTAAAAATATTGTTCCGTTCAACATCAACACATAATAATTTTTTTTGCTTCATGAATTGAATTGTAAAAGTTAATACATATTTTTCTTTAAATTGAATTCATGAGTTTTACAAGAAGTTTATTACAATTTTTGCTATTTTGGTATATAATACAGCAAACTTTGTAAACTTGTGAGAATTTTTAAAATGACATCTATTCGTAATATAGCAATTATTGCCCACGTTGATCATGGGAAAACCACGCTTGTTGATAACATGCTCAAACAAAGCGGTACTTTTAGAGCTAACCAACAAGTAGCAGAGCGTGCTATGGACTCTAACGATCTTGAACGTGAACGTGGGATCACCATACTTGCCAAATGTACTGCTCTTATGTGGGGTGATGTACGTATCAATATAGTAGACACACCAGGACATGCTGACTTTGGTGGTGAAGTAGAACGCATACTTAGTATGGTTGACGGCGTTGTGCTACTTGTTGATGCATCAGAAGGACCAATGCCACAAACAAAATTTGTGCTATCTAAAGCTCTAAAGCTTGGTTTAAAACCTATCGTTGTTATCAATAAGATTGATAGAGATGACCAAAGAATCAACAAAGTTATTGATGAAGTATATGAGTTATTTGTAGCGTTAGAAGCAAACAATGATCAGCTTGACTTCCCGATAGTTTATGCTTCAGGTAGAGCCGGCAGAGTTTGTTTAAATTTTGACGAAAGCATAAATCCTTTAGACAATTTAGCAGATGATTTAGCACCATTATTTGATCTAATAGTAAAGCATGTCCATGCTCCCATAGGTGATACTAACGCTCCATTTTCTATGCTTGTTACTACTAGAGAATATAATCCTTTCTTCGGGAGAATTTTAACCGGTAGAGTACACAGCGGTAGCGTTAAGGTTAACCAAAATATTAAAGTAATAAATCATGAAAACAAAGTGCTTGAAAATGGGCGAATCACTAAAATATTAGCTTTTAGAGGACTTGAAAGAATAGCTATAGATAGGTCTGTAGCGGGCGATATTATCGCTATTGCTGGTGCTGAAAATGCTAACGTTTCCGATACAATATGTGCACCAGAAGTAACTGAGGCACTGCCATCACTACCAATTGATCCACCAACTCTATCGATGACTTTCAGCGTTAATGACTCACCACTTGCAGGTAAAGAGGGTACAAAAGTCACATCGAGCTTAATCGGTAGCAGATTAATGCGTGAACTCGAGAGTAACGTGGCACTTAAAGTGACTGAAGTAGCTGAATCAAATGCTTTCCAAGTTGCAGGACGTGGGGAATTACAACTTGGTATCTTAATAGAAACTATGCGTCGTGAGGGCTTTGAATTATCAATTAGTAGACCGGAAGTATTATTCCAAACAAGTGAAAACAGCAATAAACAAGAACCTATGGAAGAAATCCAAGTTGACGTTGATGACGATTATGTTGGTGTGGTCGTAAGCTCCTTATCACTTAGAAAATGCGAAATGACTGATATGAGGCCCTCAGGCGGAGGCAAAAGCCGTGTCACGTTTATCGGTCCTTCAAGGGGCTTAATAGGTTATCACAGCCAGTTCTTAACTGAAACTCGTGGCACTGGTATTATGAATCGTATTTTCCATGGTTATGCTGATTATAAAGGCACTATCGAAGGAAGAACTAAGGGCGTACTTATCTCTAACGGCGATGGTGAGGCAGTTGCTTACGCTTTATGGAACCTGGAAGATAGAGGAAAAATGTTTATCAATCCAGGCGATAAAGTATATAGAGGGATGATTATCGGTGAACATAGCCGTGATAACGATTTAGAGGTAAATCCGCTTAAGGCTAAACAGCTAAGTAACGTTAGAGCATCCGGTAAAGATGAGGCTATTAAATTAACTCCGCCAATGCTGCTTACTTTAGAGCAAGCAATCAGCTATATACAGGATGATGAAAGGGTTGAAGTAACACCGAAATCTATCCGCTTACGTAAAGCTCTACTTGAGCCTAACGATCGTAAGAGAGCTGGAAAGTAAGAAAGTGTCATACCGTGGACAAGCCCACGGGGGGGGGTCCAGTTAAAGATACTAACAACAGTAGTATTTTTTATTGTTTTCTAGATCTAGTTAGCAAGCCATGGGATGACACCGAAAATGCTTTTCGAGCTACACAACAACTATACAATACCTTATCAGGTAAAAAACCGCTTATTTGAGAATTCCACAAAGTCTTATATATTCCGTTATGATCAAGTAGCTCATCATGGCTGCCGTTTTCAACAATTCTACCTGTATCAAAAACAATAATCCTATCCATAGGTAATAACTTGATAAACGATGGGCAATTACTATTGTTGTTTTTCCTTGCATTAAATTCCATAGGCTTCTCTGGATATATTCTTCCGTAACGGAATCTAATTGCGAAGTCGATTCGTCTAAAATTACAATCGGAGCATTTTTTAATATTGCTCTCGTGATTGCTATTCTCTATCTCTGCCTTCCTGATAAACTATACTGGACTGAAAAATCACGACAAAATTGATTAAATTTTGTTTCCTATTTTTGTCATTTTCTAAGCAGATACTT
>CAZJDC010000133.1:0-3468 GCA_964544715.1 uncultured Rickettsia sp.
TCAATAACCTATCAACTATTTTCTAATTCTGTAAAGATACTACCTTAGTTTAAAATCTGCATCTTTTAACTAATTTATAACCAAAGTACTATTATCAATATACCCTTAGTAACCCACTATTTACCAGCTATACAGAACCATGGTGAATATGAAACTCGCGTAATTGTAATATTTAAAGATATATTTTATGCCCTTTACATTGATATATAGATATAAGCTGGTCATATACCTGACGAAATATAGCACGTGGGAATAAAGCTTCATAATATTGATATTGGGCCAATGCTCCAGGTTTACGTACTAAAACTGGTTAATTTGGAAAAACACTGTTGATTGCATTTCTAAAACCTTTAAGACCGTCAATACAGGTACCGTCAAGTTAACTTAGATTTAGCAAAAAATAAGTATTTTGTGAACGAAGCTATGTGACTTGTAGATCATTTATTTTATAAAAATCCTGTGTTTTATGGTTAACTTGACGGTGGCTCTAAAAGCTATACCTCTCTTGGAATTTACCCTATGTCCTTAATGATATAATTGCATCTAGTTTGCGACAGATTATCAAATTTTTTTGAAACAAGAATAACCTATGTTTTAAAAACTTTTTAAAACATAAAGCTTAAATAGAAATATTTATACCTGAGTATTCTTTATGAGTGTAAGCCATGCTGCTTCGTCGATAATTTTAATACCAAGCTCTTTTGCTTTTTTGACTTTACTACCTGCGTCTTCACCTGCTATTACTAAATCCGTATTTGAGGATACGCTAGCTGCAACTTTTGCTCCAAGTTTTTCGGCGGTTGCTTTTGCTTCAGATCGTGATAAAGTCGGCAAGCTGCCGGTAAATACCACTATTTTACCTGTTAAGCTGCTTTGTTCTCTAGTTTCTTTATAATCTTCAATATTTAGTACTGCACTTAAATTTTTAATAAGCTCAATATTTTCTTTAATATCAAAAAAATTGATTATATCTACTAACATTTTATCGCCGATACCATCAATATCGTTTAATTTTTGATAAATTTCAGGATCGTTTTCCTTTAATAATTCCATTTGAGTTATAAAATTAACATAGCTGCCAAATTCTCTAGCAAGTAATTTAGCGTTTTGCTCGCCAATATGCCTAATACCTAGGGCATATATAAATCTAGCTAAACTAACATTTTTTGACTTTTCAATATTGTTAAAGAGATTATCTACGGATTTCTTTCCCCATCCGTCCATATTTTCAAGCTTGATTAAACTTGCTTCGTTTTTTTCTTTTAAAAAAAATATATCTAAAGGATTCTTAATCAAGACCTTGTCTATTAAAAACTCAAGTTGCTTACGCCCAAGACCTTCAATATCCATAGCATTTTTTGATACGAAATGGCGTATACGCTCATAATTTTGAGCAGGACAGTTAAGACCATTATCACAGCGTATAATGATGTTTTCAGGAACATAATGTAGTTTGGAATTACAAGAAGGGCAAAATAAAGGAGTATTAAATATCTCATTATTTGCTTTTCGTTTAGTAAAATCAACTTCGGTAATTTGCGGGATTACGTCACCTGCACGCTGTAAAAATACATAATCGCCGATTCGTACGTCTTTTCGTGCTATCTCTTGATAATTATGTAATGTTGCTCTGCTAACGATAACTCCGCCGATTTCTATAGGCTCCAGCTCCGCTACCGGTGTTAACGTGCCGGTTCTACCTACTTGCACTGTGATGGAAAGTAGTTTAGTTTGTGCTATTATAGCAGGAAATTTGTGAGCGGTAGCGAACCTTGGCGATCTAGCAATAAAACCCATTCTATCTTGCAAAGCAAAATCATTTAACTTATATACTATCCCATCAATTTCATAAGGTAAATTTTCCCTACCGGTCTTTAAATATTCATAAAAGGTAAATATCTCCTCTTCAGAGTTTGCAAGTTTGCTTATTTCATTAACGTTAAAACCGAATTCTTTTAATTTTGCAAGTAGCTGATCTTGAGATTTTGCTAGCTCTTCTTTTGCCACACCTATAGCATAAACGAAGTATTTTAGTGGTCTTTTTGCAGTAACGGAAGGGTCAAGCTGACGAAGCGATCCGGCAGCAGCATTACGGGGATTAGCAAACTTATCTTTGCCTTGCTGTTCTTGCTCTTGGTTTAAACTTATAAAGTCGTTTTTTTCAATGTAAATTTCCCCTCGTACTTCTGAAAGCTCCGGAGCGTTATTAATACTATGCGGAAAATTTTTGATTGTTTTGATATTTGCTGTTATGTCTTCACCGACATATCCATCTCCTCTAGTAGCAGCAGTTATTAGAATGCCATTTTTATAAGTAGCAGCAAATGATATTCCATCTATTTTAGGCTCGCAAAAGATAGGGGAAAAATCATCAAGTCGTAAAAAGTTTTTAATACGATCTACAAAATCTTTAACATCATCTTCATCAAAGGCGTTACTAAGTGATAACATTGGTGTGTTATGAGTAATCTTAGCAAATTTATTTTCTACTTTAGCCCCTACTTTTTTGCTAGGGCTGTTTTCTAAGATTAGATGAGGAAATTTTTGTTCTAACTTTAGATTGATGTTAAATAGCTGATCATATTCGGCATCAGAAACTGACGGATTATCTTCTATATAATAAGTATAGTTATATTGTGCTATTTTATCAGCTAACTCTATTAATACTTTTTTTGCTTCTTCTTCGTTTATTTTTTCTATATTATGCATTAGTGATTTTTAAGTTTTTTTTAAATCAGTAAATTCAGCGATTTTTTTGATAGATACATTTTTTATATATACTTACTGCTTTTATCATACTCTCCTTTTTCTTTAGCTATTTTGAGGTACTATCTTCAATTTTAAGCCATTTTAAGCGATCTTCATAGGTTGTTTTGCTCTTCTTCATTAAAATTTAATACTTCAAGAACTGTTAAAGCTTTTTTAAATCTTTATTATCTAGCTCTTGCGGTAAATTATTCTTATTTAATAAATCATGACGAGTTAAGAAAGCTATCCATATATTAAGATAATCTTTAACTTTTTTACTATATTTGCTAACTACTTCTGTAGAATTAGTAAATTTATTTATCTCTATAGTATGTAATTCTATATCTTCAAAATATACTAAAACCGTTTACTATATCTCTCAACTCAAAGGTACTATGATAGTTTTCAGTATTCAGGATGCTAGAAAAATTAAGGATATGAATACCTATTGTTTTATTTAATTTCGAATAGTCATCACCGGCTTTTAGTTGCTCTGCATATAATTTAGACTAATAATATCACACTCTTTTATCGTAATCAGCTCTATCGGTTACCTGTATTTCAATATTAAACATTTTACCATGTTCACTTTTGGCTTTTATATCTAAAATAATGCGATTTTTGTATTAACTGAGCATAGAGTTCAGTATATCAAGAGAGATTTGATAGAAGGTTTATTATCAAATATTTGATAATTTATCAGAGCAGCCAGCATATGAA
>CAZJDC010000134.1:0-3463 GCA_964544715.1 uncultured Rickettsia sp.
TTAACGTAACAATGACTAACGCCTCCTGATACAGATTGCACGCCTCCAACTATATTGCCTGCTAAATGCATAATGCCGTCGCCTCCAAGCTTAGTTAACCAAAACGATAGAAATGGTACTAACATCTGAAGAGATGCTGCGATAGTTACTATCGTATCTATCTTCTTATACATTGTGGATACTGCTGCGTAACTCATGACTTGTCTTGATCCTTCAGCAAAATCACTATAAGTTTCCATGATCATATTAAGGATTGCATTTAACGCTGGCCATAGCTGCAACGAGACAATAATTACTAAATATGTCATATATTTAGCAAAGCCGCCGCTCATTAAAATCATCGGTACAACAAATATGAATGCTCCATAGACAATGCATTTAAATACTACAAGCATTAGGGGTAGATAAATACTTGCCATATCGCTCGCAATTAAGCTGCTACTCTCATGCTGCATGCGAGCTCTTGCAACCGCATATGATCCGCTTTTAAAGTTTGAGATGGCATTAATCATCATTTGTTGTTTAAGTACATTTTCAGCACTGCCTACTCTATAAGCTTTCTTAATGTTATTTTTAAAATAATGCTTCATGTATAAGCTTGCTTCTAAATCAGGGTTTTTTAAATGCCCTTTCCCGTCATAATTGAAATACGTTCCACTGTCATTTGCTTGATTAAAGCTTCTACTTGCGAATTTAACTAATATTCTTTCCTCTTCTTGTGGGAATAAATGTCGCTCAAGATATGCTGCCGCCTCCTTACAAGTCATTGATTCATATTTACGAGTTTGAGGCTCAAATAACTCAACACGTCTTAAGCCCCCGGCATTATCCTTGACTAGCTTCCAAATATTATCCGTTGCGAATAATTCCTCTTTTGTAAATCTGTAACCAATCATAGCAGGTAGCACTACGCATCTTTTAACGAACTGCCGCATATTATTGACGTTTACTGGGTCTTTAATGCGTACATTTTTAACTTCCTGTTTTAATCTTTGACCGAAAAGTAGACCATAATTAAAATAATCAAATTTCTGATTACTAAATGGTCTAAAAGCTTGCTCGAAACCTCTTGTGATGATGTAGCCGAACTCTTCTAAGATTCCAACAGGGACAGCAAAAGCAAGCGGTATATGATCTACTTTTGCGGTATCTTTGGAAATATGATCCTTAATGATCATATGAGTTGATGGTAGTAACAATCCATTAACGATGATACAAAGCCCAAGAACTCTATAAATATGAGATTTGAATTGCCCAAGATGGCTGCTAGCCGCTAGCTGCACGGCATAAAAGCATCCCATGCAAAACCACACCCCTTGTACTAAATATAGGTAAGCATTACTTTGCTTGAACATTGCAATAGCTTGCAATGTGTTATACATCGCATCAATATAGCCGTATGTATGGATCGTTAAATTCATGTTGCACCTTTTTCTTAACTTCTAATTTTGCTTTCTGCTTTTAATTTGTAACTCTTGAGCTCGAGTCTTATTCCGCTAATTTGCTATCTTGGTCATATTCTTCAAACTGAGTTTGAAAATAACTCTCATCTTGACGAAGCCGTGCTTTCATTTGGCTAATTAGATCATATCTCTTATAGGCTGCTGATTTAGCACGTGCGATACTTCGCATTATCTCTCTTGCATTATTTGCAAATTGGTCAAATATTCCTGTATCAGATATCTGCACATATGATAGCTCCTCTACAGCATCTGAGGTTTTCTTAAGTAATTTAGCAAGATGTGAGGTCACAACGTCGTAGCATAAATGCGTGATAAAATCGTGACTCTTAACACTGATATTTTGACTTGATTTGTATATTGCAAGATCCATCTCTATTTTAGGTATCAGCGGCAAACTAGAGAGATCTATTAAATCCTTTTCCTCTTCAGTAAAATCAGGATTCTCTTTGTCCTTGTAGATTTTGTCAGTCATTGACTCAAGTAATGTAGATAGCTTAGAATGAAGAGTTTCACTGCTTGTAAAGGTTTTTTGCTGCTTAGTTGGATTTAAACAAAGTTTGTATTCATCGCAACCATATAAGGTAATCTTACCTGACCTCTTATTGCTTACTCCCATATATTGCTCAATCAGTTCGTGTTCGGCAAGAGAGCTATATATTTTTGGTGGCAAACCTTTTTGTATGACAATTGTTCCTGATATACTCATCAGTAACTCTTTAAGCTCAGTAGTACCAGTTTGAGAAGCCGTTTTACTAAGTGCTTTCCAAACTAAATTGAAATTCTCACCTAACTGAGTTTTAAGCTCGGGATTATGTTTTACTGGATCAGCATCACTATCTTTTTTTGCTTTCTGCACTATTTCTGCAGAATCTTTGGCGTTGCCACTTAAATATAAATCCGCCTGACGCTTTGCCTCCGCAGATTTAGCAAACTTGTCCATAGCGCCAGTAATGGGTGCCATCATACGCTCACAATTTACATTTAATATGTCACTTACACTACGTCCTACCGATTCCATCCATGTCATTAAATTCTCACATTGCGGGCACATGGTTTTCACAAGCATAATCCCGCCATATACTGAGGCATTTTGTGCCATCTGTTTCATGCTTGCCATCATTTCTTTGCTACTGATATATGAAAATGCCCCCATTCTTAAGTCAAAATGGGCGTTACAAGGAAGCCCGCCTAATTTGCAAGTTGGCGGAGTGAAAGCCCCTAGTGATATATCATCGATACCAGGAGTTTTTACAACCATAGAGCCACCAATTAGATGTCCTCCTAACTGATCCTTAATTAGAGCAGCTTTACTACTATTTGATAATGTCCCTGCTGGCATTACACTTTTCATTAAGGTGTCAATACCAGCATATGCTGAGGTTGATTGTAATAATGCACAAATGATCAAACACTTCATGATATTTTCTTTCATTAGACATAATCTTGCTAAATTTGCCTGAATTGTCTTAAACTTATTCATCATTCTTGAACCTCACGCTGCTATTTGAGTTTTGTTCTAATGCAAGAGTTGATTTTAATTCATGATCTTTTAATATTTCATGAGCAAGCAACAGCTTTTCTTCAAGCTCACTAAAAGATACAGCTCCCCTTGCTATCTCAAATCTAGTCTTGCCGTCTTTGGTTACTAAAATCAAACTCGGTACTGACTCTATTCCAAGCATATTTACTAGCTCCTGATTAAAATGCGTTTTAAAATATTGTGATTCTTGACCATTAGTACTAAGTGCCTCAGTCGCTATTTTATATTTTTGCATGAACTGATTTACAACAGGTGCTGCCTGAAGGCTGTAAGGACAATCGCTACTAAATACAAAAAATAATTCTATTTTGTCTGCAAGCTCAGCTAGTTTCTCTTCTGTTGTCTTTTGCTCTTCTTGCTGACGTATTTTACGCCCATAAAGATTTACTGGATTTTTTTTATGATTTATGTCATTTGGATGAAGTAAATTTACAAGCCTATATGAGTCAGCTGTTCGCGA
>CAZJDC010000135.1:0-3459 GCA_964544715.1 uncultured Rickettsia sp.
TGGCTTTATTATTTTTTGATTTAAGTCATTATGACCTGCCATTTTTTTATCTGTATTTTTTTTAATACATAATTTTTATTAAATGTCAACTTCTACAAATTATCAAATATCGACAATAAACCTTCTATCAAATCTTTCTTGATAGGATCAACTCTATGCTCAGTTAATACGAAACTCGCATTAGATTAGTTTTTCCTTTTCCATCTAGCTCACTTGTAGTGGGGTTCAGTAAAAATACTAATAGTTATTATTATGTTTATTGTTTTCTGGATGCCGTAGTAAAGCGACGGCATGACACACCGATGGTGTTTTTCGATCCACGCAATAATACCTTAAAAAGTCTAAGATGGATTTCAGCCTACGCGAGAATAATATTGAGTATACTTTTTGATCCATGAACAAATCCTTTCAAAGCCACACATAAAAAAGGTCGAGTTAAATTTAACCAGACCTTTCCTATAATACTAAAATGATTCAGAAGTTTTTAGTGATGTACAACTGTTACAGCTCTACGATTGTAAGCAAAAGCTTCTTCATTGTTACCCATCATAGCAGGTCTATCTTTACCATAAGATATTGTGCTTACTCTATGATGCTCGATTCCTTTATGTTTTAGGAATTCTGCAGCTTTTTGTGCTCTTCTTTCACCTAAAGCTAAGTTATACTCTCTAGTACCTCTTTCATCACAATGTCCTTCGACAGTAGCTTTTACATGAGGATGCTTTGATAACCAGCAAGCTTGTCTTTGTAATTCTTCTTTAGCTTTTTCAGATAAATCAGAACTATTGAAAGCAAACCATACAGCATTACCTGCTTGTCTTTCAAAATCTTTCATTAAAGATGGTTCTTCCGATTGATTCATTGCACAAACATGTGACACTCTTTTGGTGTTATTACACCCTGCAACCACAAATAATGCAAGAAAAGCTAATGTTATTTTTGTTATTTTCATAATTAAACTCCTTGAGGTTATATTAATTAAAATTTAAATTATTCAGTTAGATAACAAGTTTAAACTAACCAAAACTATGAGGTTAGTATATATCATTATTTTATGAGTTTAAAGGCTAAAATACTATAAAATACAAATTAGTGCTATATAAATGTGGTAAAAATATCAATAATACTTAGATATACTGCGTATATCAGCTCTTTACTTTTTATTTACTCGCAGCATAAATATACCAATAAATAAAAGTAGATAGACAAAGTTTTATTTGGAAAAGAGCATGGAGTGCTGAGAAGCGGAGCGTACTATATATAGTACTTGAGCATCGGAGGGGCTACAAAGATGACATAGCCAATTTTTCAAATAAAATGAGTATATCACCATCTAATGATGGCACTACCCCAAGTAAGACCAGCACCAATAGCTGAGAATAAAATAATATCCCCTTTTTTGATTTTACCTGAAGCTTTAAAAGTAGCTAAAGCAAGGGGAATAGAGGCAGCTGAGCAATTAGCATGCTTTTCTACAGTTTTTACTACTTTATGATCTTCAACATTTAATAGCTCGGCAAGCTTATTAATTATCCGTACATTTGCCTGATGGGGAATAAAATAATCAATATCGTTTATAGTGAAATTATTATTGCGTAATAATTTCACTATAGATTGGTGCATTTTCTCTACTGCAAGGCGGAATAATTTCTGCCCATGCATCATTATTTTACCGCTACTACCACTCATACTTACACCACCATTTGTGTATAGTATTTCGTAATCAACACCACTTGAGAAAATATTACTTTCTATTACACCAGAGTCATCATCACTACGTTGTAAGACTACACTACCGGCTCCGTCACCAAATAAAACACAAGTAGCTCTATCTTCCCAATCTAACAAAGATGTCATTTTTTCAGCACCTATTAGCAGGATAGTTTTATATTTACCGGAAGAAATAAGAGAATTTGCTACTTGCATGCCATAAATAAAACCGGCACATACAGCTTGTAAATCAAATGATGGAACATTAGTTAAACCTAGGTAACCTTGCACTTTAGTTGCAACTGATGGGAAGCTATTGTCAGGAGTAGTGGTACATGTAATAATTAAATCAATATCATTTACTGAAATAGCAGCATCTGCTATAGCACTTTCAGCGGCTTTTAAAGCAAGATGGGAAGTATATTCAGTATCACCTGCTATATGACGCTGCGAGATACCGGTTCTTGTTCTAATCCATTCATCATCAGTGTCAACAAATTTTGCAAGCTCAGCGTTGCTAACTATTTTAGAAGGAAGATACCCACCGCAGCCAATAATTTTACAGGTCATAAAATTTAAATTTAAGATACTTCTTCTTCTACTTCGATTTTTTTCGTTACTACTTGACGATTATTGTAAGTACCATCAACTAAAGAAACATGATGAGGAAGTTTATATTCACCAGTTTGAGAGTCAACAATTACATTAATTTTACCAAGTGCTAAATGTGAACGTCTCATATTACGTCTTGATTTTGATGTTTTCTTCTTTGGAACTGCCATGATTTACCTTCTTTTATTAAAAAGTATTTGTCAAATTAGTGAAGCAGTATATTATAATCTTATAATAAAATCTAGATAAAATTAAATTTATGAAATTATTCTTAATATTCGTCATTTTTTCCTTAAGCGGTTGCCAGACTATTGAAAATAGAGGACAGTCTATAGATGATTCAGCACTTACAAAATTAGAAGCAAAAAAACTAAGTAAAACAGAAGTAGTAGCACTAATAGGCACTCCTACAATGATCCCAGAATATTCTCAAGATACGTGGTATTATGTCGAGAGAGTTATGTCACAAAGAGCTTGGATTAATCCTAAAATCGTAAAGCAGAGAATAGTAAAAGTTACCTTTGATAGCCATAATTTAATGCAAGAGATTGTCGTAATCGATGACTCACATAGAGATGATATAGAAGCAGTCAGTGAATATACGAAAACATACGGCACTGAACTTAATGGCTTACAAAAATTCGTTAAAAACCTAGGTAGATTCAATAAAACTACTGGCGGAAAGAAGAATAAAAATAAGAAAAAGAAATAAGTTATTATACTGTCATTGCTGCGTGGCTCAGTTTCTCCTGTCACCCCGTGATGACATTGTTGTGTAGATCGTTTCACTCTGTCACCCCGTGGTTCGTCCACAAGTATAATGGACTAAAAAAATTGGAAAGAAAATAGAGCACTTAAGTTTTTGAAATAAGTTAAAATAAACAGAGTAGAACTTAAGAGGAAAAATGAAGAAAAATAAGGTAAGGATTTGCAGTAGTGAAGAAAAGACTAAGAAAAAACTAGGATAGTGTTAGAATTAATAAAGGAAGATTTTACCCTAGGTCAATTAGCATCAAAATATGAAATAAGCTCAAAACAATTCAGAATTGGAAGAAGCAGTTTTTGACTAATGCTGCTCTAGTTTTTGAAGCAGCTAAGTTTTTGAGTGAATATCAAGAACAAATTAGTAATCTCCAA
>CAZJDC010000136.1:0-3429 GCA_964544715.1 uncultured Rickettsia sp.
TACCTCATTCTGGAAAGTTCTGTTATGGAAAAACTCCTATGCAAACTTTCAAGGATAGCATTAAAATTGCTAAAGATAAGTCTATTAATTTTTCTTACTTGTCTGACAGCTCTTTTGCTGCTTAATCAATCCCTATCTCTCAGATTAAGTGTAGTGTTTCACAAATTAATGTTCCCCATTTTTAAATTTGTAAAAGCCGTGGAACTATATAACTATGCAGCATTAAACCTTTGTAGGTTAGATAGATATTATCATCTAACCTGATTAAATCCAATTCTTGATAATGTTTAAGGCGGTTAATATCTAAAATATCTTCTAATTTTGCATCTATTTTTTGCTCTAATGCAGAAATATTGATACCATCTTTAAGGCGTAATCCCATCATCAAAATTTCTTCGATAATCTCTTGTTTAGTTAGCTTAACATTAGTCTGAATACCATTATTGGTATTCACGGCTTCTAACCATTTGTCTGGTTTATGCCACATCATAATTGCCAATATTGAATTCGGACTTTCGATTATTCTACTGTGAGCACCAGGACCTATACCTAAATAATCATTATAATTCCAATAGGTTAAATTATGCACACATTCTTGTCCTTTTTTAGCATAATTAGAGATCTCATATTTAAAATATTTTTGAGATTCTAGATAATGATTTGTCCACTCATACATTTCAGCAGCTATATCAGAATTCGGAAGAATCAAATTACCATCATGAAATGATTTATAAAATGGAGTACCTTTGTCGATGGTAAGTTGGTAAAGGGAAATATGACCCGTAACAAGTTCCATTGCGTGTTTTAGTTCTTGCTGCCAACTTTTTAAAGTTTGACCGCTGCGGGCATATATCAGATCAAACGAGACTCTAGGAAAAATTTTATTTGCTGCTTCAATCGTTTTAATAGCTTGCAAAGAATCATGAATCCTATTAAGATTTTTTAAATCATCCTCTCTTAAAGACTGCACACCAATCGAGACACGATTAACCCCAGCATCCTTAAATGCTTTAAATTTCTCTGTCTCAAATGAAGTTGGGTTAGCCTCTAGCGTTATTTCTGTTTGCTTATCTATTCTTGCAAGCCCACTAATTCTATTTATTAGACCTTTGACAATTTTAGGATTCATCAAAGAAGGAGTACCGCCGCCAAAAAAAAGAGATTTTATATATTTATTATGAATAATATCTTTAAAATATTCTATTTCTTTCTCATAAGATTTAAGCCAATTATCATCATTTATATTATTTGCTATATGGGAATTAAAATCACAATAAGGACATTTAGATAAACAAAAAGGCCAATGAATGTAGATACTTAAATCATTTGTCTTAACTTCTTTCATAGATATAACTTACTTCAACTACTTAATTTCTTCTTTAGATAATTTCATTATTTTTATAATAAAATCTAATGATATACTCTCTTTGAGCATTTTTTTTGCCATAACAGCTTTTTCTGTCTCAAAGCCTTGCTTTTCTCAATGATGAGTTATGCTTCCCATAATTTTTTCTCTTTTTTTAGGATTTAATTGTGATTTAAGTAGTTCTTCTAATTCTATTAGATTATCTTACTTAATCTTGGTCAAAGTATAGCATAGAATTAATTCTATAGGATCAATACCAATATCAACTTCCAAAAGAGCTAGGAAGTTCATAAGGCGAGGAACGGATCGTATAATACGCGAGTACCGCAACTCTTATAGAACGACAATGCCAATTTTTGAAGTTCATCTAGTATAAGTACATTTGCAAAAATTTTTTAGAGACTATAGTATTCTCAAATGCACTTCTTATGATCTCGTCATACTTAGGCTTTATGGATACTTACAATTGTGTACCTGTTAGTATAAAAGGCATCATATACATTTTCTACTAATGATGTAACATTAATATTGTTTATTTAATTAACAATAGAGATAAACATTTACTGAATTAAGAAAACAACTGTCCAATCCCACTGCGAAGAAAATTTTTAGGATTCATGTTGCGTGCTTTTTTCATCATATCACTTACTTGCTTGAATTGTTTTAATAAAATATTTACTTTCTGTACTGTAGTTCCAGCACCCAAAGCTATACGTTTCCTGCGAGAAGCATTAATAATATCGGGATTTCTTCGTTCTTTTAGAGTCATGGATAAAATAATTGCTTCTTGATGCTCGATTATTTTACTATTTAATTTTGATTGATCTATCTGATCCATAATCTTGCCGCTACCGGGTAACATACCAAGTATACTAGCAAAACCGCCCATCTTTTTTATACTTCTCATTTGTTGCAGATAATCATTTAAATCAAATTTACCTTTTTTGAATTTAGCTGCTGTTTTTTCTGCTTGTTCTCTATTTACTATACTTGCTGCTTTTTCAACGAAAGAAATAATATCCCCCATATCAAGTATTCTAGACGCTACACGTTTAGCATCAAACTCTTCTAAATCGGTTATTTTTTCACCGCTACTTAAAAATTTAATTGGTCTTTGTATAACATATTTTATGCTTAATGCCGCACCGCCTTTAGAGTCACCATCAATTCTTGACAAAATTAATCCTGAAATCTTTAGTTGCTCATTAAAGCTACTAGCCGTAACTATTGCATCTTGTCCTGTCATGCTGTCGACTACTAGCAAAGTTTCGGTTGGCTCTACTATCTTCTTTATGGTTATTGCCTCATTCATCATTTCGTGATCAATTTGCGTTCTTCCGGCAGTATCATAAATCACCACATCATATGCTGATAATTTAGCTTCAGCCATTGCTCTTTTAACTATATCCAGTGGTTTTTCATCTTGAACAATCGTTAGCGAATTAACTTTTACCGAATTTGCCAGTATTTCTAGTTGCTCTTGTGCTGCCGGTCTATAAGTATCAAGCGATACTAATAAAACTTTTTTATTCTGATTTTTAAGACGCAATGCCAACTTAGCACTTGCTGTAGTTTTACCACTACCCTGCAGCCCCACCATTAAAAAATTTACTGGCGGTTTTGCATTTAGATTTAATTTAATTTCATCTGCACTAGAGGATAAAATATTTATCATCTCTTCATGAATAATTTTAATTATCATCTGCCCGGGCGAAACAGATTGGATAACTTCCTGCCTTAAGGCTTTTTGTTTAACTTCCGCTACGAAATTTTTTATTACAGGCAGAGCAACATCTGACTCCAAAAGAGCAACTCTTATATTCCTCAAAGCAGCATCTATCTGCTCTTCAGTTAGAAGTCCTGAACTTACTAGTCGATCAAAAATCTTTGTTAAATTTTGTGTTAAAATTTTAAACATAAAAATATATATTTGAATCAAATTTCAATCTAATATATTTCTCTAAGCGTATTTTAGCAACAACAATATTTGTAGTGCCGTCAAGTTAAGTAAATTAGTGTCAAAAAGTACTATGTTTTTAGATTTTAGGCAGCAAGAACTCTTG
>CAZJDC010000137.1:0-3345 GCA_964544715.1 uncultured Rickettsia sp.
TAAGATTTATTTGATATGTGATAATGCTGGATATCATAGGTCAAAAAAGGTAAAATAATATCTACAACACAGTAAAAAATAGAGTTATTTTGCCAGCATATAGTCCTAATGTGAACCCAATTGAATGACTGTGGCAATTTATGCATTCTGTTGTCAGTAACAATAAATTTTATACGAATTTTGAGACATTTACTGATTCTATACGATTATTTTTTGAAAAAATTGAAATATTATGATTGGTTGAGTCAACAGTTATTTTATAATATTCAAGAGGCACAAGATCTTGCCACTCAATAGCTGTGGTCATATAATAACGAAAGACCAAATATGGCTCTATAGGTGGTATAACGCCAATACAAAAATTAGCTTTGGCAGCTTAAACTCTCTACTCTCTACTCTCTACTCTCTAGTAGTGATTAAAATTGGGAGGATTACCAGTATTTATTTGTCTTTTATTTAAAAGAAACCTATGTTAAATGTTACTTAAAGAAAAATGTATAAATTTATGGAAATTGTTAATAGCGTTGATGCATCTGTATCTTGTTGCGGCAAGGGAACGCCTTATGACCATCCGAAAGTTTATTTAGAAATTGATAAAGAAAAAAAAGAAGTTAGCTGCCCTTATTGCAGTAAGAAATTTAGATTAATAGAACCAAAATGACTATAAAGCTTCTTTCAGACAGTACTATCAACCGCATTGCTGCTGGCGAAGTTATAGAGCGTCCTGCATCAGTTGTCAAAGAATTAGTTGAGAATGCCGTTGATGCCGGTAGCACTAAAATAGATATTATCTTAGAACGTGCTGGCAAAAATCTAATTATCATTGCTGATGATGGCATTGGTATGATGGATAAGGAGTTAGAAATTGCTGTTGAGCGTCATACGACTTCTAAGCTTGATGAAAGCGATTTCTTAAATATCCATACTTTTGGTTTTAGGGGCGAAGCATTACCTTCTATCGCGGCTATTAGCAAAATGCTGATTATTTCTAAAAAACGTGATAATCAAAAAGCTTTCCAAATTAAATTAATTGGTGGTGACGAAAAACAAATTACACCTTCTGTTCATAATGAAGGTACTAAAATTGAAATAAGAGATTTATTTTTTGCCACCCCCGCACGCTTAAAATTTTTAAGAACCGATAAAACCGAGCTTGCAGCTACTGTTGATGTAGTGAAAAAGATTGCACTCGCACATCCCGAAATTTCTTTTAGCTTAACGCATGACGGTAAAAGCTTGTTGAAGTTTAAAGGACATAATAAAGATGCAGACAGTAATTTAAAGCAACGAATAATTGACGTAATAGGGGAGGATTTTATAAAGAATGCTTCCTATTTAGATTTTAAATCCCCTGATTTTTCTATTTATGGCTATACAAGTATCCCGACATATAATAGAGCATCTAGTGAAGATCAATTTTTATTCATTAATAACAGACCAGTAAAAGATAAATTATTGCAAGTAGCTTTAAGAGTAGCATATCAAGATTATATGCCGCGTGATCGCTATCCGTTATGTGCTATATTCTTGCAAATCAATCCGCAGCTTGTTGACGTAAATGTACATCCGGCAAAAGCTGAAGTAAGGTTTCACGATCCGCATTATGTACGGAATTTACTTATAGATTCAATCAAAAACGCCTTGTCAAACAAAAGCCATATAGCATCAACTACTATTGTATCTAGTGCTATTAAATTATTTCAAAACCCATTTGTTAATAAAGAACCATCTGTAAGAAGAAACCCTTTAAACGCGAATAGTAAACCTAGCGAATATCGACCTGCCTCACCAACTATTTCTAAATATACGCCAAATAATAGCTGCCAAAAACTAATCGATACACTGCCTCATGCTAAAATCGAACAAGAAGTAGAACAACATACCCAAAACGAACCGCAAAAACCTTCGCAATATAGACTGGGGGCTGCTAAAGCACAACTTCATACTACTTATGTTATTTCACAAACAGAAGATAGTATAGTAATTACTGACCAGCATGCGGCACATGAACGCCTTGGCTATGAAAAAATCAAGAATTATATTAAGAATGAAGAGTTAATAAAGCAACGTTTACTTATTCCTGAAATAGTCGAGTTACCGGACGAAAAGAGAGCCGATATTTTATATGAGAGTAAAGATAAATTATTTAAATTAGGGTTAAGCTTAGAAAAATTCGGTGAAAAATCTATTATAGTAACCGAAATCCCCAATATTATTGGGGATTTAAACGTACAAAAACTAATTCACGATTTGGCTGACCATTTAGCGGAATGCGGAGAGAATATAGCCTTAAACGAGTTAATTGAACATGTTACCAAGACTTATGCTTGCCATTATTCCATCAGAGCGGGACGAAAATTATCGGTGGATGAAATGAACACACTACTTCGTCAAATGGAAGATACGCCATTTTCAGGACAGTGCAATCATGGCAGACCTACTTATATTGAACTAAAGCTTAAAGATATCGAACGTCTATTTGGACGAAAGTAGATAACCTTTGTTATGTGAACTTGAAAACATTTTTGATGTTATTCTGTGGCGGCGTTAATGCGTAGATCATATTCAATCTTGTTATTCCTTCCTACACGGGAATGACATATGAACCAAGTTTAAGAACTAAATCTTGTATAAAAAATATAAATATTTAAATGAAAACTGTATTACCTGAACGCTCTTTACATATAGGGTTAGACTTGATTGTATAGAATCAGTGTCATTCCGTGGCTTGTCCACCGGGATCCAGAAAAAAGTGAGATATACTGGACTGAAACATCAAGACAAAATTGATAGTCTCTTTGGAGGTACAAACCTCCATCTTTCAGATGGAGAAGCTTTAGCTTGTCATGTGTGCCATGATGCGTTAGCATCATAAGCACTATGAAACATTACAGCACGAAATCCCATACAGTTTTACTATCATCGCTATCACATAGTGTGGATTACAAAGTATCAATATAAGGTATTTAATTTACGATATAAACAAGAGGGTTCGCGAAATTATTGCACAGCAGGTAGCAACAGAATTAGGTATTAAAATAGAAAATGGAGTAGTATCAAGCGATCATATACACATTTTTGCTAATATTCCACCTCATATAAAAATTTATGAATTTGTACAAAAAGCGAAAGGCAGATCTTCAAAGAAGATGCAAGAGGAATTTCCAATATTCACACAAAAGTATTGGGGTAGACATGTGTGGGCACGGGATTACTTTAGCTACTAGTGTTATAGAAGTTGACATTTAATAAAAAAAGTGTACTAAAAAATACAGATAAAAAAATGGCAAGTCATAATGACTTAAATCAAAAAATAATAAAGCCAAAACTAGGATTATTGGAACT
>CAZJDC010000138.1:0-3320 GCA_964544715.1 uncultured Rickettsia sp.
ATCGAAACAGGCGAAAACGATTTGGACTTAGATTTAATCTTATTGCTGGAATTTATAATTTTGCACTCAAATGACTAGGTTCGAAAGAGGTATATTGTTTTAAAAACTTTTTTGAAGAAGCGTATTTATACGATTCTTCAAAGAAAAAAAGTATATATTTAAATGACTAACATAAAACATTTAGCAATAATAATGGATGGTAATGCACGCTGGGCAGCTACGCATTACTTACCTAAATCTGAAGGACATAGAGCCGGAGCTAATAAAGTTCATGAATTATTACCAGAATTTATTAAGCTTAAAATACCGTACGTTACGCTATATACTTTCTCTTCTGAAAACTGGCAACGCTCAACCACAGAGATATCATTTTTAATGAAGTTATTAAATTTTTATTTAAAAAAAGAGCTAGATTATTTACATAACAACGGCATTAAATTAACAGTAATAGGTAGGATTAATTTACTAAGCGACTCATTGCAAAAGCAAATAAATAATGCTATAGAATTAACAAAAGTTAATAATAAATTAACTCTTTGTATAGCTTTTAGCTATGGTAGTCGTCAAGAAATAACAGATGCTTGCACTAAGATTATTGCAAGTGGTAAAACAGAAATTCTTGAGAGCGATATACAACATGCTTTATATGATCCGGAAATGCCGGATGTAGATTTATTAATAAGACCTGGCGGTGTTGTCCGGATTAGTAATTTCTTGCTTTGGCAAGCAGCTTATGCTGAGCTATATTTTTCTCAAAAATATTGGCCAGATTTTAATAAAGAAGACATACTAAACGCTATAGATGATTATTCAAAAAGGAAAAGAACGTTTGGCAAGAGATAAACAAAAATCGAATATATACTTAAGAATATTATCCGGTATAGTATTAGTGCCGTTATTTGTAATAGCCATATTATGGCTTAAACCTTTATTTTATATTTTAATGGTATTAGTGGCTATAGGCATGCTTAGCGAATGGTATGATATGACCTACTCTTCTCTTAGGTATTTACTAATAGGCTTAATTATTATCCCCATTCCTATAAGTTTGTTACTATTCTTAAGTAGCAATCCTATAAATAACTGGCTTATTATGTTTTATTTTTGCATCATTTGGTCGGTAGATACATTTGCAATGATTGGAGGTAAAACCTTTGGTGGTGCGAAGCTTGCTCCAAAAATCAGCCCTAAAAAAACTTGGAGCGGCTTAATTACAGGAATATTATCGGCAGGATTAATTGCAACCTTAATTAGTGTTATACCAAGTATTTATATTGAAAATTACTATTTCTCAAATACAATTTATTTGTTTATAATTAGTTGCACGCTAGCTTTAATAGCTCAGCTAAGTGATTTATTTATTTCATATTTTAAACGAAAGTTTAATATTCAAGATAGCGGCAATATTATACCGGGTCATGGAGGAGTATTAGATAGATTTGACAGTATCATTTTAACTGTCCCAGTATTATTTTTTATAAATGGATTATATTTATGAGTATTCTTACTTTAGTACTTTCGAATAATCATACCAAGAAAATAATTCTAAATATCTTTCTAGCATTGCTGCTAGGATATTTTGTTTTTCACTGCATTTACGGCAATAAAGGAGTTATTGCCTATTTAAAAGTAAATAGGCAGCTTGAAAAAGCTTATGATGAATTGAAATTATTGCAAGCTGAGCGAGTAGAGCTTGAACATAACGTTAAACTCCTTAGAACTGAATCGTTAGACAAAGATATGCTAGATGAGCAAGCACGCAAAGTTTTAGGTATAGCAGCTCCCAGTGAACAAGTTTTTAACACTCAGAGCAAACCATAAGCTTATCACAGAACTTAAAATTTAACTGAAGAATATCTTATGACTATTACGCTTTACCAAAACGATTTACCAAATGATTTTGAACTTGAAGGTGATTTAGCAATAGATACTGAAACGATGGGATTAAATTTATATAGAGATAAACTTTGTCTGCTACAATTTAGTAATGGAAATGGTGATGCTCACCTTGTGCATTTTCTAGATTACAATTATAGTTCTCCTAACCTAAAAAATTTATTAAGTGATAAAGAACGTTGCAAGATATTTCATTTCGCAAGATTTGATTTAGCAGCAATAAAAAAATATTTGGGTATCGATTTAGAGAATATCTTTTGTACTAAAATATCTTCAAAGTTAATTAGAACTTACACTGAAAGTCACGGACTTAAGGATCTGTGTAGAGAGTTTCTTTCGGTGAATATTTCTAAACAACAACAATCTTCTTATTGGGGTGCTGAGAATCTATCTTCCGATCAAAAAGAATATGCTGCCAAAGATGTGCTTTATTTGCATAAGCTAAGGGAACATTTAATAGCAATATTAGTTAAAGAAAATAGATTTGAGCTTGCGCAAGACATCTTTAAATTCCTACCCACTAGAGCTAATTTAGACCTAGTCGGCTGGGCTGAAGTTGATATCTTTACACATTAAATTTTTTATAAAACGTCATTGCAAAAGTGCTTTGTTGCGTGGATCATATTGAATCTTGTCATCCCGCGACTTGTTCATGGGATCCAGTAAAAATACTTATATTATTAATATTTTTTATTGTTTTCTGGATGCCGTGGTCCAAGCCACGGCCATGACACTGAGGGTGTTTTGCGATCTACGTAACAATACCTTGCCAGGGTGCTAAGGAGATGCATAGCATCAATGTGGCAATCCAGAAAAAATAATAACAAAGAGCTGATTTTAATATTTTTTAACTGGATTGCTGAATCAATTCAAATTTGCAAAGCAAAAATATTGCAGCCAATATTCTATAAATCATTATCACTGAATTTTTTCATCTAGACACTCCTCAAAATCTATTAAAAGTTTAGGATTACTACCGATATTTTCTTACTATTAATGCCAGTTTAGGATAAGAGTCAAGCATTCAAGAGAATAAGGAAGAGTATTTACAAGATGAGAGTGTTGAGTTATACTTCTTCAACATGAAGAGTTATTAAAATGATTAGGAACAATGGTTAAAAAATTGTCATTTACCAATGAAGAAATTATATATTTCAATATTTTCAAAAAATAATCGTATAGAATCAGTAAATGTCTCAAAATTCGCATAAAATTTATTGTTACTTACAACAGAATGCATAAATTTCCACAGTCGTTCAATTGGGTTCACATTAGGACTATTTGCTGGCACAAATAGTAATGGTAATAGTTAAGATTATAACTTTTATTTAGTAAAATTAAATAATTATTAAATGGAGGATTAGCATGCATTTAAATCAAAAAATAATAAAGCCAAAACTAGGATTATTGGAACTAGCAAAAAG
>CAZJDC010000139.1:0-3307 GCA_964544715.1 uncultured Rickettsia sp.
TATATTTATTAATGATTTTAAAAATATTAAAGAGCTTAAGATAGGTATTGATACTGATCTTAATAAGTACAAATATTAAAGATTTTATTCAAACATTGGTTACAAAAAACCCATGGATGTTTATCTTAATTATACACAAAATTATTATCAAGTAGCTGCTTAGAAAATTACCACAATAGGAAACAAAATTTAATCAATTTTGTCTTGATTGTTCGTCCAGTATTTAATTAATAAATATTTATTATTTGAGAATTTTTATTAGTTCTTCCCATTCCCTTTTGGTCATTCCGCTAGTTTCATAAGTAACGTGTTTGCCTTCTATCATCTTTTTAATTACTGCCAAACCTTTGCGGGAAATATTTGCTCCCTGCATGCGATATTCCTCAAAAGCTTCATAAGTAAATGGTACCCAAGCTTTGACTATATCAAGCATTTTTTCAGCATAAACTCTAATTTCATATTGAGCGTGCGGATCAGCACGTAGTCTTAAAAAATGAAGCAGGTTATGTAAATTAATTTTCCAATACCATTCTGTATAATAATTTAAAGTTAAATTCATACGAGCAAGTTCCCTAGCTATACCGGTATTATTATCATCTATAACGTTACCTTCTTCATCAGTATTCATTAGTTCCGTATAGTGCTTATAACAATTTCGGGCATCTTTCTCTAATATATTAAGGACTTTTTTAGCTACTTCTTTTGGTAGGCTATCGCTTTCGCGGCATTGTTTATTAGTATTAGATTGGGGGGCAATATTTTGTGGCTCAGGTAAATAAAACTCAGTGCCTAGAATGGAGTATCTAGCTGAATATTCATTAACACTTGCTGTTCTATGCCTAATCCACTGCCTTGCAATAAAGATCGGTAATTTGATATGAAACTTAATATCACACATTTCAAAAGGCGTAGTATGATAATGACGTAGCAAATAGTTAATTAGCCCTTTATCTTGGTTGAGCTGTTTTGTACCTTTGCCATAAGACACGCGAGCAGCTTGCACTATAGCACTATCATCACCCATATAATCTATTACTCTAATAAAGCCGTGATCTAATACCTTTATAGGCTCGTATAAAATTTTTTCAAGTGCTGGAACTACTACTCTTTTTGTCGTGTTATTCATTTATTCTTCTGTGTTTTATGTGTGAACTGTCATACCGTGGCTTATAATCCACAGTATCCAAAAAGCTTCCTGTTCCCGTGACTTGTGCACTTAAGTCTTATGTCACAGGTTTGTGTCCTAAGATACCTAAGGTACAAGCTGCGGTATGACATTAAAGATAACTGGATCCCGTCAATAAATAACGGGATGACAAGTTATGATAAATAACTATATAAATTTCTGCCATTTCTTTTTAGCCATAATTTAGCTGGTTGGTATTCGGGATAAATATACTCAACTAGCTGCCAAAAATTTGTGCTGTGATTCATTTCTTTTAAATGTGCCATCTCATGAGCTACTAAATATTTTAAAACTTCGTAAGGAGTAAAAACTATTTGCCAGTTAAAAGAAAGATTGCCACTGTTAGAGCAGCTGCCCCATTTTGTCATATTTTCCATTATTCTAATATTAGAATAAATTAAATTATGCTTTTTGGAAATGGTTTCTACTAGAGTTTTTATCTCTAATAATAATTGCTTTTTCAAAAATATTTTAATGCTGATTTTCTTAAGCACTATGCTGCAATATACTTCTAACACATCATTTTGTAATTTTACCTGATTTTTAGGCGAATCAGTATGAATTATTTTATAATTTTTTCCTAAAATAGAAATCTTATTTTCTTCATTGACAGATTTAGTTACATTACGGCGTAATTTTTTTCTAACCCAATGTTCTGTGATTAATAAAAAATTATAACCCTTTTCAGCTTTTACCTTAAGGGGTAATACAAGCTCAGCACCTTTATGCGTAATTCGGATACTTATATTTTTAGCCTGAGTACTTCTTCTAACTTCTACCTTTTGAGGATCACCATATTTAGTTAAAGTAATAAGTTCCATATTAAAATTCAATATATTTAGTCGGGTCAACCGCTACTTTGCCTTTACGCATAGCGAGGTACAACTTATCTTCTACATGCCCAATTAGGCTAGTTTTAGTAATCTTATCTCCTTTTTTAACTGATAAATCTTTTAAGCCTGCATATGCTACTTCTAGATCATCTTTATCTAATTTGACGATTACTAAATTACCAAATTGTGTATTATGTCCTGAGAATATAACAGTTCCTGAGCCTATAGAATTAACGCTGCTTTCTTCTAGAACCGCAATATCTATGCCTTTATTCTTGCCGGCTTTAAACTCAGTGACAATTTCACCTTCTAGAGGTTTTACAAAAATTAACTTTGTTATTTCCTCATCATGTTTTTTGGCGGGGATCTCAACAACATCATTATCGTTTTCAATAGTTTCTATCGCAGGTTCTTCTAAAGAGCCACTTACTTCTGATTTAGGAGTTTCTTCTATAGTACTGCTAATTATTATTCCCTCATTATTATCAATAATATTACTAGAATTACTGAAGGTAATTCCTCTTACGTTATACTCAATTGGGGCAGAAGGTTGATCCATACAAGAAGTTAGAAAAAAACACAATATAACACTAAGTGTACATCGCATCAGCGACGAGCCTGCAGATGAAGTTTTATTTAAAAAAGTACAAGTAATCTGTAGACCGAGGTACGGAGTGTACAAAAGTACCTGAGTACCAAAGGGTCTATAAAAATGACGTAGCCAATTTTTTAAATAACACGAGTATGCAATAGGGTATTTCATATCTTTAATAAGATTATTATATTGTGTTAGTCAATAAATTATACTTATTATATGATTCTTATCATTCATTTTCCATTAAAAAAATTAATTATGAAAACTTACGCTATTGTTATAGCAAGTGATCACTCTGGTTATGAAATCAAATCCAAAATTATCGAATATTTACAAAAAAAAATTTTGAGTGTTTATGATTGCGGAACACATGATATACAGTCTATTGACTATTCCGATTATGCCAAAACAGTAGTGAATAATATTATTGAAAAGCACGGTCACATCGGTATTTTAATTGGTGATACTGGTGTTGGTATATCAATTGCTGCTAATCGTAGCTCAGAAATAAGGGCAGCTTTATGTGGTAATGTGTCAACTGCTGAGAGTGCTAAAGCTCATAATGATGCCAATATTTTGGTATTAGGTGCAAAAAACTTAGATCACAAAACAGTATTTGATATTATAGATAAGTTTTTAACCACTAAATTTGAAGGTGGTAGGCGCATAGTGTTAGAGTCAGCAGTCAGATGT
>CAZJDC010000140.1:0-3253 GCA_964544715.1 uncultured Rickettsia sp.
GCAGGCCTCATCTGACTAAAGAAATAACAACTCGAATATAAAAGGCTTTAAAAACAGTTAAAAATCTAGATTATGTAACCTCACAAAGTAGCACTGGTCAAAGTAGTATTACTTTATCTTTCTTATTATCTACGGATATTGAAGTAGCATTAAATGATGTACGCTCTAAAATATCAGATATAACTTATATGTTTCCACAAGATATGAAAGCACCTTCAGTTGTAAAGCTGGATGCTGATAGCTTTCCAAGTCTTTTTATAAGTATTGAAAGTGAACAATATAATGATTTAGAGTTAACAAAAATTGTTGAAGATTATTTACAAACTCCTTTAGATAAACTTGAGAGCGTAGGACAGTCACACATTTATGGCGGCAATGAATATATAATGAGAATAGAGCCTGATCCTAAAAAATTATATCAACATAAAATTTCTCTATTAGATATTGAGGTTGCCATCAGAGAGCAAAATAAAGATTATCCGGTAGGTAATATTAAAACAGGAATAAACAACTTTATAGTAACGCTTGAAGGTTCTTTATCTAAACCGGCAGAATTTGGTAATATTATACTAAAAGTTCAAGATAATAATGTAATTAAACTACAGGATGTAGCTAAAGTACATTTAACTGCCCCAGATAATGAAGTACTATTTAGATATAACGGGAACAATTCTATTGCTCTTGGACTTATAAAGGATTCTAAGGCTAACGTTATAGATTTATCAAATGATGTTACAAAAGAACTTGAAAAACTAAAAGATTCATTTCCTAAAGGCATAAGCTTAAATATTGCGTATGACGGAGCAAAACCTGTTAGAGCCTCAATTTATGCAGTATTTCAAACCATTTGTGAAGCTTTAATATTAGTGATTTTAGTAACATATTTATTTCTTGCATCTGCTAAAATTAGCCTAATTCCATTTGTTACTATTCCAGTCTCTTTAATCGGTACTTTCAGTATAATGTATGCTATGGGGTTTTCCATCAATATCTTTACGCTGCTTGCCATGATCCTTGCAATCGGACTTGTGGTTGATGATACAATAGTTATGCTTGAAAATATATTTAGATATAATGAGATGGGTCATAAACCTATGGAAGCGGCATTACTTGCATCTAAAGCAATAGGATTCGCTATCATTGCAATGACTATTACACTTGCTGCTGTATTTTTACCTGTTGGATTCATAGATGGGTTTGTTGGGAAATTATTTATAGAATTTGCATGGACTCTAGCATTCTGCGTTCTATTCTCAGGGTTTGTAGCTCTAACCTTAACACCTATGATGTCAAGTCGTATGATTACTAATCATAATGCTCCAACTCTCCAGTTGTTAGTTAAATTTAACGAACTTTTACAATTAATACAGGACAGATATATCTATTACCTAAACCTAACTTTTGATACTAAAAAGAAATTTGTTCTAATTATTGCTGCATCGTTTGTGGTATTAATCATCAGTTTTAAATTTGTGCAAAAAACTTTTATACCTCAAGAAGATAATGGGTTCTTGCAACTTTCTTTTAAAGGACCGGAAGGATCTAGCCTAGAGCATTCTACTGAAATAGTAATAGAAGCCGAGAAAATCCTTGCTAATTACAAAGACATAGCAGGTTACTTAATGGTCATAGGAGCAGGAGGTAGTGATAATGTCTTGTCTTTCGTAACATTAAAAGATTGGAAGCAGCGTTCTAGATCGCAAGAAACAATTAAAAATATGCTAAATAAGCAGTTTTCTGAGATAGCAGGTATGAAAGTTTTTGCGATGAATCCTCGCTCAATGGTCAGTAGTGGCGGAGGTAGTCCTATCGAATTTACTATTCAAACGAATCTTGAATATGATGATTTAGATAAAATATCACAGCAATTTATAGATATAATGACAACAAATCCAATATTTTTAAATGTAAATAGAAATTTGCAATCGGCAATGCCAACTATTGCTATCGAAATTAATCGTGATAAAGCATATTCATATGGAATGAATATGGCAAATATTGGTAAAACAGTGCTGTATTTGCTGGCAGGTCAACAAGTAGGTGATTTTAGAATGGGCAACGATCTATATGCAGTGATGCTGCAATTTAATCAAAAAGATCGTAGTAGTATTAGTGATTTCAGTAAAATTTTGATACCGACAAAAAATAATAATATGTTTCCACTTGAATCAATAGCTAATATCACAGAAAAAATATCCATAAAATCATATAGCCATTATAACAACTCAAAATCCGTTACCATCTCTTCCGACCTTAGACCTGGTAGTAAAATCGAAGATGCGATTAATGAAATTAATAAAATAGCAGCTAAGTTACTTGATTCAAGTAATACTATACTTGAATATATCGGAGAAATTAAGCAAATGAAAGAAGCAGATAGTAATATGCTTCTAATATTTATCTTTGCTCTTATATTCATTTATTTAGTGCTTGCAGCACAATTTGAAAGCTTTATTGATCCGTTATTAATATTGCTTGCCGTACCTTTTTCTATAACCGGAGGTGTGCTTGCTCTTTGGGTCTCAGGTAACAGCCTTAATATGTATAGCAATATTGGGCTTATTACTTTAATTGGGTTAATTACTAAAAACTCCATTCTAATAGTAGAATTTGCTAACCAACTAAAAGACAAAGGAGCAAATATTAGAAATGCTATAATAGAAGCTTGTACTCTTCGTTTACGACCAATTTTAATGACTACACTTACTGCAGTCATAGGAAGTATGCCATTGATTTTTGCAACAGGTACGTGTGCTGCTGCTCGTAATTCTATTGGTCTTGTGATAGTTGGTGGCTTAAGTATTGGTACTATATTTACAATTTTTGTTATACCTGTAATGTACCAAACATTTAAGAAAAATTAATAACTTATAAAATATTTTTATAAATATAAACATTTAAATGATAATCCTCCCAATTTTAATTGCAATAGAGAGTAGAGAGTTAAGCTGCCAAAGCTAATTTGTCTGTCCGCCAAAACTCTACGAGCCTTATAAGGCAATAGGTTTTTATATCAAAAAGAATACAAGAATCCATAAGCAAATGGTAAGATATGGTCATAAACCATATGGATTTCAGTCAATATGCCAATAGAGAATATTATCAAATCACAAAAACAAGGAAAACTTTTTGGTTATAAATTAAAAGAAGAATTAAACTCAAATACGCGAGTTTCGTATTCACCATGGTTCTGTATATCTGATAAATAGTGGGTTACGGGTATATTGAAATAGTACTTTGGTTATAAATTAGT
>CAZJDC010000141.1:0-3239 GCA_964544715.1 uncultured Rickettsia sp.
CGTTCTCCTCAAACTAATGGAATATGCGAAAGATTACATAGAACTTTAAAAGATGGGTTTTAGGATATAGCTTTCCGTAAAAAGATAGCTCATTAGAGGATTTACAGATTGACGTAGATCAATATTTAAACTAGTATAATAATACTAGACCTCATTACTGGAATGTTCTGTTATAGAAAAACCTCCTATACAAACTTTCAAGGTTAGCATTAAAATTGCTAAAGATAAGTCTATTAATCCTTACTGATCTGAAAGCTCCTTTGATGCTTAATCAATCTCTACCTGTTAGCGCACAAGTGTAGTGTTTTATAAGTCATAAGGGGTTCACTAGATCAAATTATAGAATGGTGAGGAAAACCAAAATCTATAAGCTGTGATAATGTACCTGAATATATAAGTCAATTATTGAACAAGTGGACAAAAGAGAAAAATATCAAGTTACTATTTATTTAGCCAGGTCAACCTCAGCAAAATGCATATATGGCTTTGGTCATATAATAACAAAAGACCAAATATGGCTATAACGCCAATACAAAAATTAGCTTTGGCAGCTTAACTCTCTATTGCGATTAAAATTGGGAAGATTATCAATTAAATTTGACTAATTAACTTGCATTTTTTGTAGTGCATAACAAGTATTACTATTGTTTATTTATATATAAATACGTAAGTAAATTACAATAATAGGATCAACGTTAGAACAGATATGATTTGTTAACTTTATGTTAGTTTAAATGAACCACAACGCAGCAATAAAATAATAAAAATATAAATTTTATCGCTATCTTTACCCCAAGATAAGATTTTTTGATATAAAAAATCTTATCTTTTTAAAATACTGTTAATTTTTCTAAAAAAATATAGTAATTTAAATAGGTTACCTTAGATGCTTCAAAAGTGGGAAGTTAAATAAGTGTTGAGCCTGTACAGCGTACAGAAGTACGTGAATACAGCAAATACCCAAATTGGACGTACGAAGTCTTGAAGTATCTGGTATTAAGTTAATAATTAAAATATAGTAAGTTATTAGAGTTATGGACGATATTGACATTTGGCAGAATAAATTTGAAGATTGTGATTATGGCACAAAACTCATTGATAAAATCAAAAAATTAAACATCACAGCAAAAAATCCTATAGATATTGAAGAGATCAAAAAAGGACTTTATTATGCTCGTAAGTATCATGAAGGACAAATGCGTCAATCAGGTGAGCCTTATTATACTCATCCAATAGAAGTAGCAATAATGTTAGCTGAATTTGCAGCTCATGAAGTCCCGACACTTTATAAGTCATATATGATCAACGTTGCTTTGCTTCATGATATAATAGAAGATACTCATTTAACACATGAGGATATTAGCAAAATTTTTGATAAAGATATTGCAGATAATGTAGAACGCTTAACAAGAATTAAACCTCATGGAAAAATAAGCTCAGGAGAAATGTTAAATTTATTAATTCAAGAAAAAAAATATGATATAGCACTTATCAAAGTATTGGATCGTCTACATAATTTACAAACCATAAATGCTAAATCTCCTGATAAAGCTTTAAAAATAGTCAAAGAAACTATAGAAAGCTTTTTACTTATAGCTGCATACCTTGAGATAAGAACTATAGAACAACAATTGTTAAATGTATGTGTTAATTTTATAGAACACAAATTTCCTCCAAAAGAATGACAGAATAACTTAATACAACAGCTGTTAAAAGCTCTATTTTAGACTCCCAAAATGATTTTCAATAATGAGTTAAAATTTTAATGCATTAATTAAAATCACTTTTGTATCTCCAATGTGCTGCCCCGCCGCTTTCAGCATGATAATGCATATTTTCATCACGTATCTGTATTTCTATTTTATATTGATCTTCAGTTATAATAACCGTATGTAAAGACTGATAACCATTTTGTTTAGGATTAATAATATAATTTTTTAGCTTACCTTTTTCATATTTATATAAATTGTGTACGATTTTTAAAGTTTTGTAGCATTTTTCTTCATCTAATACTACTATCCTAATTGCGAAAATATCCGTTAATTGTTCTATTTTTATCCCCTTACGATATAACTTATATAAAATTGATACGGGATGTTTAATTCTCCCTGTTATTTTAGCAGAAATATCATGTTTAGATAGATTATGCCTTAAATGTTTAATAACTTTTTGAAACAACACTACCTCCTTAATTTGCTATCAGTAGCAGATTAATTTTTATAATTGCTATTATAACAAAAGTTATAGAAATCAAACACTTTCATCTCTGAGATGAAAGTGTTTGATTATAGCGACTAGAATCGCATATCAAGCTAAAGCTTATTTGAGTCTTATGTTAGAAATCATGTCTGATGCATGTGCATCAGTATACTTATTAATATAAACATTAATTATATCATCAGTCACATTACCACTAGTAGCACTACAGTCAACCCATGCCTACAAATGTCTACCCCAGTACTTTTGTTTTAATATTGGAAATTCCTCTTGCATCTTCTTTGAAGATCTGCATTTCGCTTTTTGTACGAATTCACAGATTCTTATATGAGGTGGCATATTAGCAAATATGTGTATATGGATCGCTTGATACTACTCCATTTTCTATTTTAATACCTAATTCTGTTACTACCTGTGCAATAATTTCTCGAACCATCTTTTTTATATCGTAAGTTAATACCACTTATATCGATACTTTGTAATCCACGCTATGTGATAGCGATGAGAGTAAACTGTATGGAATTTCCTGCTGTCATGTGTCATCATGCTTATGATGCTAACGCATCATGATACACATGGCAAGCTAAAGCTTCTCCATCTGGAAGATGGAGGGGGGTGTACCTCCAAAGAGATTATCAAGTTATTCTTGGTTAATGTCATTCTTTGACCATATAAATTATGTGAACTTTTCAATTGCTTTTTGGGCTAAATTTAAGGATAATTTGTTACTACTATTCTATAAATCATTCCTTGCATTCGCTCAATACTTAATTCATATCTCTCCTACTATGAAATATATTATGGCATCTAAATGTCTATTCTTGTTCACATTTTTTTTGCTATAAAAACTTTCCTTTCTGCATTTTAATATTTAGTTAACCTTGTTACATCTAGTGATATGTTATGCTTCCCATAATTTTTTCTCTTTTTTGAGGGTTAAATTTTGATAGTCTCTTTGGAAGGTCCAAACCTCCATCTTCCAGATGGAGAAGCTTTAGCTTGCCATGTGTATCATGATGCGT
>CAZJDC010000142.1:0-3224 GCA_964544715.1 uncultured Rickettsia sp.
CAAATATCTCTTGATAGACTAAACTCTATGCTCAGTTAATACGAAACTCGCGTTAGTTTTGTAAAACTCGATTTAGAGATGACTAAAAAAGATGTTTGTAAAAAAATATTACAATATGTTGCATCTAAGCTTTTAGACATACCTACAGGGAAAAAGTTCAAATTATAGTAATATTAATTTTGTTATACCTGGTATGATCATTGAAAATGTGACTAAAAAAGATTTATGAAACTTTTTTCAAGATGAATTTTTCAAGCCACTTAAATATGAAATCTACTAGCTTTGCCTCATATAGTGAAGCGGCTAGAATTCAAAGAAATATTGTTAGTTCTAATTAACCGGTAAGATATTTCATAACGCCAAATAATAGTAATAAACCTATATTTATTCCTGTAACTGCCGAATTTGTAGCCCTTCCTTGTGCTGATGGCAGTATGATATCAACTCCAAGTAATCTTATTAAATGGTATAAAGCATTAAATAGTGCTAAAATCCTTTC
The DNA here is from genome assembly GCA_964544715.1 of uncultured Rickettsia sp. GTDB lineage: Bacteria > Pseudomonadota > Alphaproteobacteria > Rickettsiales > Rickettsiaceae > Rickettsia. The sequence goes on from CAZJDC010000142.1 coordinate 500, forward strand.
TACAAAGTCCTATAAGCTTATGACTACAAAGTATTTACCTGCAAAAGAGATAGATGGACGTAAGACTTATATGGGATATGGAATCTATATTACTAATCTTGATTCTAAACATACAATGGTTCATTTTTTTTGGTAAAGCTTTAGGAGTGCAAAGTGAAATGGGATATGTTATTGCCTAATAATCTTTATTTTGCTATACTCAGTACTTTTATAGTAAGAATTCCTGAAGAAATACAAGATAAAATTGATCTAAAAAATCCTTTAAATCAAATTGGAATAATTTATTGCAGAGATGCAATAATAAACGCAGCTATAAAAGATGATGAAATAACAAAGTCTAGATGAAAATAGTTACGTGGAATATTAATTCGCTACGTTTGCGTATTGATTTATTAAGAAGATTGGCATACGAACACCAGCCTGATGTTGTATTATTACAAGAGACGAAAGTAGATGATCCATTATTTCCTCTTGAAGTAATTAAAGATTTAGGCTATGAATATATTATATATTCAGGGCAGAAATCATATAACGGTGTTGCTATTATTTCAAAAATTCCCCTACAAAATGCTTTTTCGCTAGAATTATATAATGTAGATAAAAGACATATAGCAGCTACTATTCATGGTATAGAGATACATAATTTTTATGTTCCTGCTGGTGGTGATATACCTGACATAGAACTAAATTCAAAGTTTAAGCATAAGCTAGAATATATAAGGTTGATGCAAGAATGGTTAACTAACAATCGTAGCAGAGATGATAAAATTATCATTGCAGGTGATTTCAATATTGCACCACACCCGCATGATGTATGGTCTAGCAAGCAGCTGAGAAATGTCATTAGCCATACTGATATTGAGCGTTCTTTATTAGTAGAATTGCAAAATTCGTTAGAGTTTACTGATAGTAGTAGGCATTTTGTGCCACTTGATGAAAAATTTTATACTTGGTGGAGTTATAGAAACGTAGACTGGAAAAAATCTAAAAGAGGTAGGCGGCTTGATCATATTTGGGTTAGTAATAATTTAAAAGATCAATTATTTTCTATACGCTTATTGTCAGAAGCAAGAGATTGGTCGCCACCTTCGGATCATGTGCCGTATTTTGTGAATTTGAAAATATAGTGTCATACCGCCACTTGACCAAGGTATCTTAGGAGACAATTTGTGATACAAGCACAAGCCACGAGATGACACTATCCTATAAGGAGTAATTAGTGGATATTAAACCGAAAAAATATAAACCGACAAAAGCAGAATACATAAAAAGCTTCAAAGATATGCTGCTTCTTAGACGTTTTGAAGAAAAATGTGGACAGTTATATGGTATGGGTAAAATAGGTGGTTTCTGTCATTTATATATCGGACAGGAAGCGGTAGTTTCTGCCGTAGACATGGTAAAACATAAGGAAGACAGTACTATTACTAGCTATCGTGACCATGCTCATATTATTCTAGCAGGTACCGATCCGAAATATGTGCTAGCCGAGCTTATGGGGCGTGCTACAGGTTGCTCAAAAGGCAAAGGCGGCTCGATGCATTTATTTGATGTGCCGAACAAGTTTTATGGCGGACATGGTATAGTAGGGGCACAGGTGCCGATAGGCACAGGTCTTGCTTTTGCTAAAAAATATAATGGCACGAACAATATTTGCTTTACTTTCCTAGGTGACGGGGCAGTTAATCAAGGACAGGTGTATGAAGCTTTTAATATGGCTGCTTTATGGGGTTTACCGATATTGTATATTATTGAAAATAACGAATATTCTATGGGTACTTCGGTTGCTCGTTCTACTTTTATGCGTGATCTATATAAAAAAGGTGAATCGTTTGGGATTAAAGGATTCCGATTAAACGGTATGGATTTTGAAGAGATGTATAACGGAGTGAAACAAGCAGCCGAGTATGTTAGAGCAAACAGTATGCCGTTGATATTAGAAGTAAAAACCTACCGCTATCGTGGACATTCAATGTCCGATCCGGCAAAATATCGCAGTAAAGAAGAAGTAGAGTCATATAAAGACCGTAACCCTATTACTGCAATACGCAAGATAATATTAGAAAATAATTATGCAAGTGAAGTTGATTTAAAAGAAATAGAACAATCGGTTAAAGAAGTTGTTAAGGAAGCCGTGGAGTTTTCAGAAAATTCACCACTTCCTGCTGAGGAAGAATTATATACTAATATATATGTTTAGTATTTATATGTCATTCCGTGGCTTGGTCCACAGAATCCAGAAAAACAACTAACAATATTAATAATATTGATATTTTTAACTGGATCTAGTGCATAAATCACCCCGATGACAGAGGAAAATGATCCACACAACAGTGTCTATACGGGAATGACATAAGAGCTATAAAAAGATATTGAAATAATTAAAAAATAAAAAAGAAAGATGCAAATAACTGTACGGCAAGCACTGTGTGATGCAATGCAAGAAGAGATGATAAGAGATGATAAAGTTTTCGTCATGGGTGAAGAAGTTGCTGAGTATCAGGGGGCTTATAAAGTAACGCAAGGATTGCTTGAGCAATTTGGTCCTAAAAGAGTTATTGATACCCCGATAACAGAGTATGGTTTTGTTGGTCTTGCTGTTGGAGCGGCATTTGCTGGGCTTCGTCCGATCGTTGAGTTTATGACCTTTAATTTTTCTATGCAAGCAATGGATCACATAATTAACTCAGCGGCTAAAACGCATTACAAGTCAAGTAGCTTGTGA
>CAZJDC010000143.1:0-3219 GCA_964544715.1 uncultured Rickettsia sp.
AAAGGAGTGTTTCTAGATGACAAATCGATTCAGAAAATAATCTTTTTGGCGTTGACAAATGCCTCTAAAAATGGACAATGCCTATTAAGAATAGGGTGATAGTTTTAAATCAATTTGCTATACTTAGTGATACTAATTTACAAAATTGGGCAAATGGAGAAATCGTACTTACACAAAAAATCTGACAGACTCTTTTAAAGTTCTAAAACACCTCTCTATCACTACATTATCAATACTTCTACCTTTGCCATTCATTGAAATTTGGATATTATGCTCCTTGAGGATATTTATGTGGTCATAACTGGTATATTGACTACCTTGATCACTATTAAATACCTTTGGAGCTCTATACTTAGATATATCTTGTTTCAATACATCAGTACAAGAGTTGCATCCATAGAATTCGATAGTTTATAGCTGAATATGGCTTTGCTATGCCAATCTATAATGGCTGCCATATACATAAATCCGCCATTAGTTCTAATGTAAGTAATGTCACCACTCCAAACCTCATTAACATTAGGTATGTACACTGTCTTTGTTGTGCCAGATTTAGTCCAATATTGAGCAAGTAAGTAGCTATAGACCTTATGCTCATGCTACTTTACAGAAGTAGATTTTTGCTTATGGGAGCAAATAGCTTTTATATAGCATAGCTGGAAGCAATGATAAAGTCTCTACTTTCGAGAATTTTAAAATGTTAATGGCATCATAACGTCTAAAATCTTAGATTTTTATCCACTAATAAACATGCTGCACAGATGTGACAGAACCCTCAATAGTATTAAATCTTTTTTAAGAAAAAATTTACTATGACTAGATAATATATTATTAGTTAAGTAATAATAAAATATTATTGCAGGAGGTTTTGTTATGTCTCTATCACTAAAAGAAAAAGCTAATAAAGATAAAGAATTTCTAATAAATCAAACAAATGAATTTTTAAAATCTGAAAATAACTTCAGTGAGCCTTTAGAAACAAGTAGAGATAAGATCAATGAAGCTGTTAAGAAGGGTAATTTTAGTGAAGCTCTACAAAATTTAGAAATTTTTCGTGAACAAAAAACTGGTATAGATCTTATCATAGTTGATAGTAGAGATGGTAATACTCCCATATTAATACGTGATAGTAGAAACAATACTAGTGAATCACGCATCCTAGGTACTGAAGGGTTTGAAATGCAGTATCTAAACGTAATAAGAGCAGCTATAGAAATAGCTGATATTGAAAATAAACCTGAACTTAAGGATCAATTAAAAGATCAAGCCGCTAATTTTATTAATAACTTTCATGAAAAAAACAAAGAACAACCTCAAGAAACAATATCTATTAATGTAAAAAATAAAATTAATAATGTAATAACATTTTTAGAAAAGAGCGGTATTGAAAAACCCCATAAAAAAATAAATGTCGCTAAAGATTTTCAAAATTTCAACGACCAACATTTTAATATAGTCACTCTTTCTAAGATTAAAGACACTAAAGGGAAAAACCATACTGTTATTGAAGCTGAAGTAGCTTTGAAGGGCATAACTGAAGAACAAAAAATGGAATATAAGAATAGAGATAACAAGAAGTGGTTCACAAAAATGCCTACGTGGGAACAAAAATTAGTTAATAGATATGTTGAGAAAATAACTAATGGAAACCATGTTATACCAACTCAATTACGACAAATTGTTGGTATGAAAAACGCTTTTGAAAAGATTACAGGTATTGCTGATCCAAATAGTGAGAGTTTTGAAATACTACATAATTCAAAACATGCTGGAACTTTAGCCTCTATTGCACGTGATGATGATTCAAAGCAGAAAATTACTGATCTAAATGCTAAACAAGCACAAGAATGGATAGGGAAGGCTCATATTCTCCATGCAAACACTTTAAATAGTGGTAGTGAGCTTGTGAAGAAACTAGATAAAGACGCCGCCATAGTAGTTAGTACAAAAACTGCTATAAATTACGTAGGAGGATTTTATACTAATACAGCTTTTAATAAATTTAGAAAAATTGCTTCTTTTAGTAATCTTACTGGCGTAAAAGAACGTCTTAATGATTTAGCAGATAGTTTACCACAAGATAAAATTTTTCAAAATATTAAAACTCATTTACGACCATCAAGCAAAATTAACAAATTACTTGGTATCAAACCTAAAAGCAATTTTAAAGAATTACTACATGAAGCACAAAAAATTTATAAATTTTCTCCTGGGACTATTGAAACATTAACAATTGCTGCTGATTTAAAAAAGGATATAGATAAATCTAATGTGATTTTTTTTAGAGGGGATGATAAGGATAATATTAGCGCTGATATTTCAAAAAAACTTAACTACTTAAATAATCGAATCTTAAATTCCAAAGATCCAATTTTAGAAAAAGCTCTAAAACATGAAACACTTACTATGTGTGCAAGTGGCAAAGATAGAACTGGCCTTGCTGAACATGATCAAAGTGCTGGCGTTATAGCAAGCAAATTAAATATGAACATTGAAGATATTGATAAGCAGCTTTTAAAAGCTGGACACACTGCTGGACAGGCTGGAGGAATTCATGCTGGTGGAGCAACAATTGGTTGCTATGGTACGTTACCAGTAACAAGCCAAGGATTTCCAGAATATAGAAAAGAAGTGCTGCAGCCTATAATGGAACCAACAGCTCCTAATAATAAAATTAAATTACTAAAGAAGAATCAAATTATAAATGAAAAAAAGGAGCAAAAAATTGCCCTAGAGACTCCTAATATGTTAAAAGATGAGAAATATAATACAACAATATTACCTAAAAACACTAAAACCCTCTTAACAACTAAACAATATACAACAAACTTAGATAAGCATGAGTTAGTTAAACCAATAATAAATGAATTAAAAGGTGTATTAAAAGCTAGAAAGGATACCATACACTCCTCATCTTTTACCCCTTCTAATCCAAAGCACAAATCATCTAGAAGTAAGTAGTATGGCACTTTATTTGTAAAACTCTACACGAACTGTTAAAAAAGTCTAAAATGATTAAAATAAGTTACAAAACTTAAATTTTTGATTTATATTAATATACGTTTATTGAGTAAAATTACGTTATTACATAGCAGGGATCAGGTATAAAAATATTTTTTCAACAGAGCCCGTACACTTGATCTGACAGACTTTTATTTTTGAAAATATTCTCACTACATGACAATTGTTAGATATAGAGGATTAAATGGTTGAATATTA
>CAZJDC010000144.1:0-3189 GCA_964544715.1 uncultured Rickettsia sp.
GAAAAACTCCTATGCAAACTTTTAAGAAAAGTAAAAAATTAGCTGTTGAAAAGAATAATGAAATCTTGTATTTTGAATATGTATCTGTCAGTCAAAATTTAACTGACAATCAGGTGAAAATTTATAGTGTCTGTAAGATCAAATCTTGACTTCTATATCTTTAATTAATTATACCTCTTCTGTTGTCTCTAAATTTTCTTCTTCAAGCTCACTATCCTCTTCTTCATTATCATCAGAACTTTCGACAATTAGAGATGCTGATACAACTTTTTCCCCGTCATCTAATCTAAATAAAGTGACACCTCTAGTGTTACGCCCTGTAATACGTACTGTTTCAAGTTTACAGCGGATTAATTTACCGCTATTAGTGATAAGCATTAGCTCGTCATCCATTTTAACAGGCATAACGCCAACTACTAAACCGGTTTTGTCATTAATATCCATATTGATTATACCACTACCACCGCGGTCAGTAGTCCTATATCCATAAGCTGAGCTTCTTTTACCAAAGCCGTATTCGGTTACTGTTAAAATAAACTCTTCGGCATTTGCCATTTCTAAAACAGATTCAGCCATTAAATCTACACCTAGTTCCTCAAGGTTAAACTCTTCCCCTTTAGCGATCTCTAATCTCTTCTCCCATGATACCGATAAATAAGCATCTCGCTCTTCACGTGTAGCTTTAATACCTCTCAAGACAGTCATAGAAATCACCGAATCGTCTTCTGCAAGCCTTATACCACGCACCCCGTCGGAAGTACGGCTTTTAATAACACGCAATGATTCAACAGGGAATCTTAGAGCTTTACCGGATTTAGTTGCTAGTAAAATATGATCGTCTTCTTTACATGGTTTGACGTCTATCAGCTTATCATCTTCATCAAGCCTAATTGCAATTTTACCATTTGACTGAATCTTTTTGAAATCTAATAAATTGCTTCTTCGAATATTACCTTTAGAGGTTACGAACATGATATTTAGATTATCCCACTCATCTTGATTGTCAGGCAACGGCATAATATTTGTAATGTACTCATCATCTTTAAGCGGTAATATATTGACCATTGGTCTACCTTTCCCTTGAGGATTACTTAAAGGGAGCTTATATAACTTTAAACTATAAACCTGCCCAATATTTGAGAAGAATAACATTGGAGTATGGGTACTACCGACAAAAACTTGAGTTGTTATATCCTCATCACGCATTGCAAGCCCTGACCTACCCTTACCACCACGTTTTTGAGCTCTATAACTACTTAAAGGCACGCGCTTGATATAACCGCCAAGCGTTACAGTTACTACCATTTCTTCACGCTGGATTAAATCTTCGATATCTTGATCAAACTCCCCAAATTCAATTGAGGTAAGACGAGGGGTTGCAAATTCTTCTTTAACTTTAATTAGCTCTTCTTTTAAAATTTCAAGTAACCTCTCACGTGAACCCAAAATATTTAAATACTCCGTAATCTCAGTAGCAAGATTCTTTAAATCTTCCTCAAGCTTGTTTTTTTCCATAGCAGTTAAGCGTTGCAATCTCATCTCTAAAATTGCCTTAGCTTGCGTTTCGGTAAAGTTGCATTTACCATGTTCGTTTAACATCGCCTTATCATCTACTAACTTCACAAGCGGCAAAATATTTAATGCATCCCAGCTGCGTGCCATTAACTCTTGTTTAGCAGCATTGGGATCACTTGCAGCTTTTATAATACGGATCATTTCGTCAATATTGCTAACAGCAATAGTTAGCCCAAGTAAAATATGAGCTTTATCTCTTGCTTTATTAAGTAAATATATGGTGCGGTTAGTGATAACTACTTCCCTAAAGCTAACGAAAGCTGCTATTACTTCTTTCAGATTCATTACCTTAGGCAAGCCATCTTTCAGAGCAAGCATTATAACACCAAAACTAGTTTGAAGATGCGTACAGGAATATATCTGGTTTAGTACAACTTCAGCTACAATATCTTTCTTCAGCTCAATATAAATTCTTATGCCGTTTTTATTCGACTCATCACGTAAATCGCTGATGCCTTCAATACGCTTTTCCTTAACCATTTCGGCAATCTTCTCAACAAGCCTTGCTTTATTTACCATATAAGGTATTTCGGCAATTATGATCGCCTGACGCCCATTATCTAAATTCTCAATTTTAGCTCGTCCTCTTATAGCGATACTACCTCTACCTGTTAAATAGGCTGATTTAATACCGTCAACACCTAAAATGATGCCGCTTGTAGGGAAATCAGGCCCTCTAACAACCTCTAAAAGGTCTAAAATTGTTATATTGTTATTATCTATATATAAACAACAAGCATCAATAACCTCACCAAGATTATGAGGCGGAATATTAGTTGCCATACCAACCGCAATACCACCACTTCCATTGACTAGTAAATTTGGAAACATAGAAGGCAGAACTGAAGGCTCTTTCTCAGAACCGTCATAGTTTGGATTAAAACTTACAGTTTCTTTATCAATATCCTCAATCAGTTTATGAGCTACTTTTGTCATACGTGATTCGGTATACCTCATTGCCGCCGCAGCGTCACCATCCAATGATCCAAAATTACCTTGACCGTCAACAAGCGGTAGACGCAACGAAAAATCTTGAGCCATACGCACTAATGAATCATAAATAGCACTGTCACCATGCGGGTGGTATTTACCCATCACGTCACCGACTATTCTAGCGGATTTTCTGTAAGCTCTGTTTGCGTAGTTGCCAGCTTCATGCATTGAGTAAATAATACGACGATGTACCGGCTTTAAGCCATCTCGAACATCTGGTATTGCCCTACTTACTATGACGCTCATAGCATAGTCAAGATAAGATACTTTCATCTCATCTTCGATATTTACCGGTACTAAATTAGAAGAATTATTATCAGTCACGATTATATAGCCTTGAATTTAATGATTATATTGATTATATAGGTATAACTTATTTCTTTCAAGAATTACTCCGTAATTTTCTTACACTGACGAAAAACTGATTTATATACAAAAATCTATTTTCTAAAAGATAATATAGCACAAGTTTCTCCTCTAGTTTTTCTAGAGGAGAAACCATCACTACACTCATTTTATAATATAATGACCGATAGTTTTTATGAGAATTGTGAGAACCATGACTATCTGTTGGGTAGAAACCATAACATTTACTCCATATTTAAATTGAAATTAGTTTCA
>CAZJDC010000145.1:0-3164 GCA_964544715.1 uncultured Rickettsia sp.
CTAATCGATTCCACTTTATAACCACTCAGCTATAAGCTGAGTGTTGTTTAGTTCTATTATGATAAAAAGGTCAGAACCAGCATCTATAAGGGTTAGTAATAGCATAGTGAAAGCTAAACTAGCATATAATATAACTATAGTATCTTTTAATCCCAAGTAATATATGTGCTTTAAAAGCACTTGGATGAAAGATATTGCCCCAAGATATGCAATAAATTCCTAATAAAGAGTTTAATAAATAACAAAATATCGGATATTTCTTCAATACTCTTTCATTATATTCATAATGATGTCGTGTTAAATCATTTTTTACTGGAACAAAAATTAGTGTTTTAAGTAAAAATACTCAAAGTATAATAATACTAACATAACAAATAACATTATTATTTCAGTACTTGATGTGTGATATAAATCCATTAAATATTGCATATTTTGCCTACCATATTATGATGTATAATCATCAATAAATTTTCATTCTTACTAAGAATTTTATTTTTCTCAATAAATTTAACTAAAAAGCACCAAATAACTTTTTAACTATGACATTCCCAAATATTAATCCTATTATTTTCTCTGTAGGACCGCTAACCGTATCTTGGTACTCTCTTTCATATGTATTTGGCATTTTACTTGGCTGGTTTTATGCCAGAAAAACTATAGAAAAATTTCCTACACAAATCACTAAAAAAAATTTAGAAGAGTTTGTTACGTACGCTATTATTGGGATAATAGTGGGAGGCAGGCTTGGCTATATTCTAGTATATAATCCTTATAAATATTTTTCAAATCCAATAGAGATTTTAAAAACATATGAGGGCGGAATGTCCTTTCACGGCGGTGCTATAGGAGTTATTATTGCTGCTTATATTTTTTACAAACGGCATAAAATTAATTTCTTAAGTCTTACCGATATTATTACCCCAGCAGTCCCTATTGGATTATTTTTCGGCAGAATTTCCAATTTTATTAATGGTGAGTTATATGGTCGTATTACAAATTCATCTATTGGTGTAATTTTTCCAGATAATGATTTAATGCCACGTCATCCTAGTCAATTATACGAAGCTTTTTTTGAAGGGTTAGTGTTATTTTGTATTTTGGTTTATGCTGTATTTAAACGTAATACGATTAGGAAACAAGGTTTAAATTCTGGTTTATTCTTGGTATTTTACTCTATTTTCCGAATAGCTATTGAGATATTTAGAGAGCCGGATGTGCAAATCGGCTTTATTTTTAATAGTTTAACTATGGGGCAGATTTTATCGATGCCGCTATTACTGTTAGGTAGTTACTTAATAATAAAGGCAGAATGTCGATCGATTACAAAATAAGGGAAATAATTGAGCAAAGTGGTGATATCACTTGTGATCGTCTTATGCAGGAAGCCTTACATAAAAGTCCTACTTCTTATTATAGGCAAACGAAATCCTTAGCAGAAGCAGGGGACTTTATTACTGCTCCTGAAGTTTCGCAGCTATTTGGCGAGATTATCGGTTTATGGTGTATAAAAGAATGGCAAAGAATCGGTAGCCCTAAAAATCTTAGCATAGTTGAGCTTGGTCCAGGGCGAGGATTATTAATGCGTGACTTATTACGTACCACAAAATTAGTTCCAGAGTTTTATAACGCCTTATCAATCGATTTAATTGATATTAATGAAAATTTTATTATTCATCAAAAATCCAATCTACAAAACTTTGAGTTAACGATTAATTGGTATAGATCCATAGAAAACATTTCCAAAAAACCTGCTCTAATAATAGCTAATGAGTTCTTTGATGCTATGCCGATAAAGCAATATATTAAAGTCAAAGAATTATGGTATGAAAGAATATTTGTTATGCAGCCGGTAGATGGAAAAATCAAGTATGATAAAATAGCTGTTAACAAGCAATTACAAGAATATTTGCAGAAGACCCATTTGGATGCGAAAGATGGAGCAGTGCTTGAGGAGTCCTATCTCTCTATAGAGATTATGAAATTTATATCCGAGCATATAAAAGAATTAGGTGGAAGCGGTCTTATAATAGATTACGGTTATGATATAAACCCGAATATTAGAACTAGACATCAATATAACTCAACCTTGCAGGCGATAAAAACTCATAAATATTGTCCGATAATTGAAAATTTAGGGGAGGCAGATTTATCGGCTCATGTAGATTTTTATTTGCTCAAAACATTAGCTCAAAATAGCAAAATAGATGTAATAGATACAATTTCACAACGTGATTTTTTAATAGAAAATGGGATTTTATTACGCAAGAAAACAATTCAAGACAAAATTAACCCGCAGCAAGCAGAGCTAATAGAGCGACAAGTAAATAGGTTGATATCGCTGAAAGAAATGGGTGGATTGTTTAAGGTATTGCAGGTGATGAATTGAAAAAATATCATTACAAGGAGCAGCTATAAACTATAGAAGTTGATATTTGATCTGACATATTATTCCTTTTAATGTAAGTGTCTGATAAAGGTGATCTAGACAAAATGTTACTATTACAGTTTAAGATTCTATGGTAATAAATCCCACGATTTTCTCAGAATTATAATTCTGAATGATCTCAAGTACTTTTTGTAAATATTTCCAAGGATTTATGTTATTTAACTTAGCAGTTTCGATAATGGAATAGATAATAGCGGCAGTATGACCGCCACTGTCTGATCAAGCAAAAAGCCAATTTTTGCGCTCTATGGCAATTGATCTCATAGCACTCTTAGGCATTGTTATCGATTTCTATTTTTCAATTATCTAAAAATCTCATCAGTGCTTTTTGATTATTTAAAGCATAAGAAATAGCTTTTGCTGTATTGCTTCTTTTTGTAGTTGATCATATGCTTTCCTAAAACCAGTAAACAATCTTTCCACCAAAATTTTAGATTTGTTCTGTCGTTCCTCTAGCCTCTTATCAGGTTCTAACCGCCTTATATCAGCTTCGACTCTATAAATTTCACCAATCTGCTCTAATATGGCAATAGTGATATTGGCTTTATCATTTGCTATGGTGACTTCATAAAACTTACGACGCGTATGAGCTCAGCATGCTCTTTCTTCTAGCCTGGTTGCTGATTTTGCATTATTAACTCACCTTACGCAAACGAGTTATTGTGACGCAAGTTTGCCAATTTATTCATGGATGCTATATTCGCGGCTACTAGCAATT
>CAZJDC010000146.1:0-3142 GCA_964544715.1 uncultured Rickettsia sp.
CATGAATGAATTGGCAAACTTGCGTCAAAATAACTCGTTTGCGTAAGGTGAGTTAAGTACATTAGTGTCAAAAAGTACTATGTTTTTAGATTTCAGGCAGCAATAACTCTTGGAGTAGATTTTCATCCCATATGGATTTAGCGGATGCAAATGCAAGTCTTTGCTCAGGTGCTGTTGTGGTTGTCTCTGCCAACATTTACGGCAAATATATTTCTGACTTTTTCCATCGGCACCGTCAAGTTATGAGAGATGTAAAGTAAGTATTGAGCGAATGCAAGAAATGATTTAATAGAATAGTCGTAACAAATTATCCTTAAATTTTACCGCTATGCATATTACTCAATGCCCGAGGAGACATCGCGTTTCCCAGCAAGCATTATTTTAGCCATACAGTATTGTTATATCATCACTTTAATCATTAGTTATCAAGATGTTCAAGAACAGATGGCGTATCGAGGTATTATTTTAAGCTATGAGACTATAAGATAGTGGGGTAATAAATTTGCGGTTTATTTTCAAGATATCGTAAGAGAGAGAGTGGAGACCAACTGACAAATGGCATTTAGATGAGATGAACATTAAGATTAAAGGCGAAGTTTATATTATAGAGAGCTGTTGACTCTGAGGGGCATGAATTAGAAGTATTATTACAGAAGCGTCATAACAAGAAATCAGCTATTCGCTTTTTAGCAAGATTATTGGATAATTATCCAGCTCCAAGAGTAATTATTACTAATAAGCTAGGAGTTACATTAAACTTGTTAAGCTGATGTGTACTAGGACTTGAGCATTGCACTTATAAAAGACTAAATAATCGTGTTGAGTACGATCATCAACCAACTCGACGAAAGGAAAAAATATTGATTAAATTTAAGCATCCATAATGCAGTACAATGTACATTATCACTGATGAGAAAAGTCATAAATATATTTGCCGTCAATGTTGGCAGAGACATCACAACAGCACCTGATCAAAGACTTGCATTTACATCCGCTAAATCCATGTGGGACACGAAGCTATTCAAAGACTTCTTGCTACCTGAAATCTAAAAACATAGTACTTTTGACACTAATTTACTTAACTTGAAGGTGCCGCTTATGATGCTAACGCATCATGACACACATGGTAAGCTAAAGCTTCTTCATCTGGAAGATGGAGGTTTGTACCTCCAAAGAGACTATCAATTAAAGCTATTACAAATCACCTTTCATTTTTAGATGATACGAATATACTAAAAATAGTCAGGGATTCTAATACAATTATGGAATGTATGTCATAACTTAAATACATTTTTACTAAAAGCTTTTTTAAGAAAAGCATATTACAATGCTCTTAGAAAGAGAACTTAATATTAAAACTCATTCACCACTAATATATAACTAGCTTTTAAGTCTAAATCATAATCAATTGTATTATATATCAGCTTTTTTATATTAGTAAATTTTTGGATTAAATAAGATGGTTGGTGGTTTGGTAGCCGATGGAATATTTTATTTTCTAAATCTGAAAACGCAACATTAACACCTGAAGATTTTTTTAAGATACGATTCATTAATCGTAATATACTATCAATAAAATCCAGCCATAATTCTCTATCTTTAGCATTAAATTGCTTAATAAACTCTAATTTAGAATCTAAGTTTTCATTATCTGCTATAGGCTGAATAAATTTAGAATATAATGTTTCTTCAGCATGTCTTTCAGACAATTTAGTACTAATCTTAAAACATCTAGATCTGATTGTAGAAGTTATACTTGCAGCTCGTGAAGTGATTAAAAATATATAACTATTTTTAGCGGTATCTTCTAAAATCTTTAAACATGAATTTGCTGCATTCAGATTCATAAGATCTGCCGAATAAATTACGGCAACCTTACAACCTGAAATTGCAGAGGTTTTACTTAGAAATTCCTGTAATTTTCTTATTTGCTCAATAGAGATATTCTTAGCATTAGACATATCAGAAACTTCCCTAACGATAAGATGATAATCCGGATTACTTTCAAGAGGAATATTATTTTTTAAAAGCTTTAAACATACAAATTTCTCTATATCTTTTAAAGCTTGCTTTATATTTTCTGCTTCAATAAGCCAGCTATTATGTAACTTTTTATGTTTTAAACTAAACTCTAGATGCTCAATTATCATATTCACTAATAGTTAAGGCTTTTTTTATGCCATGATTCTTAAATCATAATTATCTTACTAAAGATATAGGACTGCTAACAGTCCCACGACTGTACCTCAGGCTTAACTGCGGTACCATAGAAAAAATATAAGTTACTTATTTACAAGCTTCTTTAAGTTTGCTTCCAGCTTTAAATACAGGCTGCTTATAAGCAGGTATGGTCATTTTGGATCCTGTTTTTGGATTACGACCTTCTCTTGATTTTCTGCTTTGTATTGCAAAAGAACCAAAACCTGTGATATTCACACTATGTTGATGTTTAGTGGCAGAAATTATAGATTCCAGCACCCAATTAAGTGCCTTTTCTGCATCAGCTTTTGTAAATGATTTATGCCCCTGATGTTTATGGTGATGACCATGCTCAGTCATAAAAGCAATAAATGCTGTCTTATTCATTTTTTTAGGTTGTGTACGCATAAAAAATCAACTCTCTTTTAATGGGTTAATACATTACTGTGGTAATACCATATATACAACTCGCAATAATGCACATCAATATATTTTTTTATTTTTTAACTAGGTTATTTAATTATAACAAACTCTCAGTTTACTGCAAATATCAGTTATTTATAAAGTTTCAAAGGAATATAATAATTATTTAACTCATAAAAAAATGTAGCCATTTTACATCAGTTATGCTTTTAAAGGTGGATATAATTAAATAATTCAAGTAAAAATTTACAATCAGTATATCAAAGAGAACATCAAATCAAATGTTATTATCTGAAATTTGTATAAAACGTCCGATATTTACAACTGTTTTAAGTTTAGTTATTTTAGTTCTTGGAACAATTTTTTTCACCAAGCTACAAATTAGAGGGACGCCAGATATTTCAATTCCTATTATAAATGTCAATGCTTTTTATGCTGGTTCTGATGCTTTATATATGGAAAAAGAAATAACAACTCGAATAGAAAAGGCTTTAAAAACAGTTAGTCAGTAGTGTATGCT
>CAZJDC010000147.1:0-3139 GCA_964544715.1 uncultured Rickettsia sp.
TTTTTTATAGGTGATTCTAATATTCGTTGAGGGTAATTCTAATATTCGTTCATCAGCTCAAGATAAGTCTATTAATTCTTACTTATCTAACAGCTTTTTTGCTGCTTAATCAATCCCTATCTCTCAGATTAAGTGTAGTGTTTTACATGCAAGATAGGTTTAGAGAATGGAAGAAAATATAGTTTATTTAATGTGATTGATGACTTTAATAGGGAAGGTGGTCTTGGGATTGAGATTAACTTTTCATTGCCGACAGGAAGAGTCATAAGATCACTAGATCAAATTATAGCATGGCGAGGAAAGTCAAAATCTATAAGCTGTGATAATGTACCTGAATATGAGTAAATTATTGAACAAGTAGGCAACAGAGAAAAATATCAAGTTACTATTTATACGTCCAGGTCAACCTCAGCAAAATGCATATATTGAAAGATATAATCTGACTATAAGATATGATTGGTTGAGTCAACAGTTATTTTATAATATTCAAGAGGCACAAGATCTTGCCACTCAATGGCTTTGGTCATTTAATAACGCAAGACCAAATATGGCTATAGGTGGTATAACGCCAATACAAAAATTAGCTTTGGCAGCTTAAACTCTCTACTCTCTACTCTCTACTCTCTATTGCGATTAAAATTGGGAGGATTACCATTTTTATGCAAAAATCAATAAAAAATTTTACTGTGGGTTAAAACTTATCGCTTAGTCAGTAATATAATCGAGCAGCAATGCAAAATCAAAAAGCATTTTGTATACTTGTCTAGCAACTTTTTGCGAAATATATTTTAATATTATAGGCAAAAGAAGAAAAAGGCTTTAGAAGAAAAAATGCTACTTTATTATATTTAATTTTTATCTGGCGGATAGAGGGGGATTTGAACCCCCGACACGTTGCCGTGAACACGCTTTCCAGGCGTGCGCCTTAAACCGCTCGGCCATCTATCCATGAATAATGAGTATTTAAAATGGAAAGCAATAATGCCTATCTCTAAAATACGCATTTAATTTATTATACATTTATGAGAGGTATAATTTCTTTATTTTTGGAAAAAATATTGTTAGCTTCTAAAAGCTCATTTTTAGTATTAACGCCGACAATTAAATCATGATTATCGGATAATAAATATGAAACTTTCTCTTGTTTATCTTTGCACAATTTTACCATTTCTGTTAGATAAACTTCTTTATTATCTCTAGAATCAGTAGCAAATAAAGGTAGATATTTATTTAAAATTCCAGGATTAAATGCCATAATTCCGGAATTACAAAGCTTGATTTTCTTTTGTTCTTCATTGGCATTTTGATATTCAATTATTTCTAAAAACTCACCATTTTTATCTAAAGATATCCTACCATAAAAAGCAGGATCATCTCTTTCAAAACATAATGTTACTAATGAAGCATTGCTAAAATTTAGGTATTCTACTAATGCATTCATTAATTCTGGAGTAATCAGTGGGTGATCACCATATAACACTAAAGTTGTTTTATTCTCATCAATCAAATCTATTGCTGCATGAGTCGCGTGAGCTGTGCCTTTAGGTTCTTTTTGCAGGGCAAAACGACACATATTTGCATAAGGTGTCAAATATTTTTTTAAATCTTCTGAATAAACTATAATAACGTCATGAGTTACTTTAATGGAGTTCTTTAATACTGTTTCAAGCATCGGAATGCCGCCAACTTTATGCATTACTTTTGGTAAATTAGACTCCATTCTGCTGCCTTTGCCAGCTGCTAAAATAATTATTTGAATATTATTCATTCGCTACCTTGTAAAATTTCGTAAATTTTATCTGATAATTCATAATTACCAAAAACTCTCTGTACATCGTCACTTTCTTCTAAAAGATCAACAAGCTTTAGAAGTGTTTCAGCTTTTTCTTTATCATCAATAATTATTGTATTTGAAGGAACCCATCCTATATAAGCTTCTTCAGCGGTGCCATATTTATCCTTTAGAAATTCTAATACCTTAGTAAAATTTTCAATGTCAGTGTATATAGTATGCAATAACTCATCTGAGACTATATCATTTGCTCCGGCTTCTATCGCAGTTTCTAAAATACTGTCAGATGATCTAATTTCTAGAGGATATTGAATGACGCCACAATGTTTAAATAAAAAATTAACACTACCAGTTTCACTTAAATTACCGCCATATTTAGTAAAGCTGGAGCGTACCTCAGAAGCAGTACGATTTTTATTATCAGTTAAAGCCTCAACTATTATAGCAATACCGCCGGGTGCGTACCCTTCATATCTAATTTCTGTATAATGCTCGTTATTAGCGGAATCATTAGCACTATTAATAGCTTTATCAATTCTTTCTTTAGGAAGATTTTGACTACGGGCAGTAGCTAAAGCGGTTCTAAGGCGTGGATTATTATCGGGATTTGTAGAGCCAGATTTGATGGCAGTAACTATCTCACGAATTAATTTAGTAAAAGCTTTGGCTCTTTTTTTATCTTGAGCACCCTTACGGTGCTGAATATTTTTAAACTTTGAGTGTCCTGCCATTTTATCTATACTTTAAAAATATTTAACCTTGTTTTGCTTTAAATCTTTTATTTTTTTTATTTATTACAAAAATTTTGCCTCTTCTTTTTACGATTTGACAATCTTTATCACGTTTTTTCAATGATTTTAATGAACTAACGACTTTCATACGTGTCCTACTATATTTAACTTGAGGTGATAATAAACTTTTTGGTCCAATCAGTCAATTACCAATTATAAGATAGAAGAGCTTATTAGAAATAAAATTAACGATGTGAACTTACAGAAAGCTTTAATAAATTGAGAGCAAGTTAAAGAAAAAATGCATGAGGCCATTATAAAATGTATAAAGCTATTAGAAATATTTGCTAAAGTATTTATATACAGTTATAAATGATCCAATAAAAGTGGCAATATTTCAAATTTTATTTAATGATTGTAAAAATTATGAAAGCAAAGATTATCGGTGGTATTCAGATCTTGATGTGAGATGGAGTAGTATAAAGGTAATAGAATTTGATGAAAGCATATTTTTAAAGCAACCTAAAATATGTCAAGAAAATACTAATAAACGCAAGTTTCGTATTAACTGAGCATAGAGTTCAGTCTATCAAGAGAGATTTGATAGAAGGTTTAT
>CAZJDC010000148.1:0-3119 GCA_964544715.1 uncultured Rickettsia sp.
TCATTAATATTCAACCATTTAATCCTCTATATCTAACAATTGTCATGTAGTGAGCTATTTTTGAGTAAAAACTAATAAAATTTTATACTGAAAATATAAAAACATTAAGAAACAACATGAGTAAACTCATAGTTTAAAAAAATACTAAAAATCAACTGAAATAACTTAACTATTTTAATTACTGTTGATAACATGTAGAGCGTGAATGATGTTTAAACTTCATTATTGGAAAACATCTTATTAAGCACTTTAGTGCAGACTTTATGTTAGGAGACTGTTGCACTAAGTATTTTTAAATACTTAGTGCAGTGGATCATTATTGTTTTCAATGATTGAGTTTCTCCTCTAGCACCCGTTCCTACCTCAAATATATCCATCTTGAGTAATTACATAGTATTAGTTATCCTTTAGGAGCTGCTCTACTTTTAAGGCATTATCAAATCCATGATCGTAATGAAATCTTATATCAGGTGAGTATTGCATATTTATCTTGCCTGTTACAAAATTTCTGATAGCATTTTTGGAATTATTTAGGCTTTTGGTAATTTCTTGAGGCGTTAGTTTAGTATTAAAAGGTAAAAAATAGCAGTTAGCTATTTTTAAATCGGCAGTAACTATAATTTTTGTTATTGTAAGAGGACAATCGTAAAGTCTAGGATCAAGCATTTTACCACGATGTAAAATCTCAATTAATGCTTCATTTATTATACTTGCTACTTTTTGTTGTCTATGAGAGTTTTCTGAGGTTAATTTTTTCATAGGCTACTTTATAATATATAGTTCTGTTATATAATAGCAGGATTTTGCTAAACAACCAAGCCCCAAAAATTTTGAAAATTTTGTTTTAAAAAAACCAGAAAATAAGGAAATAAAGCTTCCCCAGAAAGGAAATGCCATTATAAGAAGTATCAATAGTTCATATTTGTAAAAACGTTGTGTTAAATTTTTATGTCTTAAAATATTCTGTTCATTTTTAGAAGAGTAGACAATATTTAAGGCACATTTACCAAAAATATAATTAACTATATTACTGCCAATAGAAGCACAAGTAGCTACTATAAACATTATAGGGTAACTATAGTTACCAAACATTTTCATAGAATGAAAGATTAATTCACGGTGAAAACCGATGATTAAGTTTGAGACAAAACTATCAACAAATAATAAACTAAATGCTTCAAATCGTTCCATAAATACTGTAGTGTATAAAACTATATAAATATATATAACACTAAATAAAAGCAATTAGCAATGAAAAAACAAATTATCTATCCTGATTTTATAGCACGTATTTTTTCTACGGCACTTGATTTGTCGTTATTTGCGTTCATAGCAATCCCAATTTTACAATTTTGTTTCTTTTATCTAATGGTTTTTTTCTACAACGATTATTTTCAGAGCTATAATATTGACCTGCATAATCAAAGCGAAGTACTGCACTCTGTTATGAGCCAAGAATT
The DNA here is from genome assembly GCA_964544715.1 of uncultured Rickettsia sp. Taxonomy (GTDB): domain Bacteria; phylum Pseudomonadota; class Alphaproteobacteria; order Rickettsiales; family Rickettsiaceae; genus Rickettsia. The sequence goes on from CAZJDC010000148.1 coordinate 1,461, forward strand.
TTATGAATATCTTAAAGCGGGAAATTTTAATAAATATATTATATTTAACGTTTCAATTTTACTAATTAACTTAACAGTGATAGGTTCATATTTTATATGTTTTTGGTATTATAAAGGAGCGACGATTGGTAAAATATTTATGCGTATGAAAATAGTTGATGCTAAAACATTTAATCGACCAACTCTTCAACAGTTAATTAAACGATTCCTTGGATATACGACATTTCCAATCGGTATTTTCTTTATATTTTTCTCTGCTCAGAAACAAGCATTACATGATAAAATAGCCGGAACTATCGTAATAAAGTCTTAATATGAACGATAATAATAATGAGATAGATCAGCTAATTTACTTATTTTCTAAGCTTCCTGGACTTGGTAGTAGATCAGCAAGACGTATAGTATTATATTTACTGCAAGACAAGGATGTAAGGCTAAAAACTCTTATTAATAATCTTATAGAAATAGATAAGAAAATAGTCAAATGTCAGGTTTGCGGTACTATGGATACTAAAAATATTTGCGGTATTTGTAGGTCTGAATATCGAGATAAATCAGTTATCGCAATCGTTGAAACTGTTGCTGAATTATGGGCAATGGAGCGTAGTGGTAATTTCACAGGGCTATACCATGTGCTCGGTCATAATTTATCAGCAGCTAGCAGACAAAACCCCAGTATCTTGAGGTTACCAGAACTGCTTGATAGATGCTTTAAAGAAAATATTAAAGAAGTGATTATCGCAACTAACTCTACTTTAGAGGGACAAACTACTGCTTATTTTATTACGGAATATCTAAAAGACCATCCCGCAAAAATCTCTCGCCTTGCTAGCGGCATACCTATCGGCGGTGAACTCGATTATCTAGATGAGGGCACTTTATCTGCTGCTATTAATTTAAGACAACCTTTTGAGTAAGTTAAAAAGCTTCATGAAATTCTAAACTATGCTCTTCAGCAAATTTTATTACATCTTTTTGATTACCAAAGTGATCAAAATTTATTAATAACTCACCTTAGTGATTAGTATACAATTTGTTTGTATATAAACGATTATCACCATTAATTTTAATTTCAACAGCATTTGCCTTAAGAAATTTAACTCCATTATTTCCCTTCTGGTTGTATATTATGCCTTTTGCTAAAGCATTGATCAATTCATTATGTTGAGTAGATTTTATATCTATGCTCATTTGTAAATCTTCATATGTGATCTGACATATTAAGATTACAATTAGAATAGTTTATGTATATGTAGAAACCTAAGAAGTTAGTAATCATATACATAAAACTAATTATCAAAACTTAATTAAAAAAAATAATATGTTAAATTATGATCAAAAGATAATCAAACCAAAATGAGGATTATTAGAACTTGCGAAACAACTTTGTAGTGTAAGCATAGCGTGTAAAGTAATGGTGGGCTATTCAAGAGTATAATGGACTAAAAAAATTGGACAGAAATTATAGAGCACTTAAGTTTTTGCAATAAGTTAAAATAAACAGAGTAACACTTAAGAAGAAAAATAAGGTAAGGATTGTCAGTAGTGAAGACAAGACTAAGATAGTGTATTATTAATACAGGAAGATTCCTCTTTAGGTCAATTATAGCTTAAGTTAAATAGGTAGTGACTATTGACTAGAGAAGTGCTAAGCTAAGA
>CAZJDC010000149.1:0-3115 GCA_964544715.1 uncultured Rickettsia sp.
GACAATAAACCTTCTATCAAATCTCTCTTGATAGATTGAACTCTATGCTCAGTTAGTACAAAACTCGCGTTTCCTTATTATCTTTAATGCTTCACTCTTATCCTAAATTGGCATTTTGATATTGTCATCTTTTAGAATCTCGTTTTTTTTATTAGAAAATTCTACTTCTTTTGTCGATTGTTTTTGGGGAGGATTACCGTAAGTATAAGGTGAGTATTTGTTTGGTCATTATTACTACTAAATTTATAAAAATTAAATTCCTAGTAATTTAAAGTTTATAAATTGAAGAGCAATAACACCATCAAGAGAGTTGCATTTGATATTATTTAATTGATTAACGATTGTTAATTTATCACAACCAAATTAGTGGCTGAAGTTTTATATTTTCTTTATGCCATTCATGAGACACATTATTATGTTGAAGTATATAGGTATTAGTATCTATGAAATCTAACGTTATATCTGCACTCATTTCATTATGAGATGAAATAATTTCGTTGTCACCGAAATGAGCATAATATGGTTGGTAATTTTTAAACCTGATGGTTATGAACTGATCTTTAGTAAAATTCGGCATAAGTTTTATTTAATCGTCAAGGTTATTTAGCTTTAAATATTTCATCTCAAAAATTTGTAGTCTATAAACATTTTTATAATCTTTAGTAAAAAATGTTGGTATAGAACTAAAGCTACTACCAGATTAAACGGAAGCTATGGCTAAAGATTTAAGCAGAATACCTGATTTATTACTAATATAATCATCTACTTCAAAAAGAATAGCACTACTAAAATTTACCATTCTACTGATTTTATTATTATTGATGTTATATAAATTAACTGTTTGCTCAAGCTTTTTCCCATAACGGAATATAATGAGCTTAGTGACGGCGTTTTTAGAATTATCCATCTCTCTATCAAGCATTGCTAGATTAGCACCTAACTCTTTATCATTAATAGCCCAAATAATATCAACGGCTTTTAAGACTTTTTCAGCAGGCTAACCAGCTAAAAACGTCTTAACGCTTATAGCCCTATTTCTCTGCTATCGGGAAATTGCTTTATATATCTATCCATTCCCTCTTTAGGGAAATTATTAGTCTAACAGCATTATTTAATGAGTATAGATCGCGTATTATTCCTATATGGTGTCTTGTTGGTTCTTTATTATTTTTTAAGCTTTCTAAAGTACGGATTACATAATCGCCATGCAATGCTAAAGAGTGGGTCTTGCCACCACCATATAATACGCCTCTATAGCCTCAATTTTATCATTTAACACAGACAAACCGCTAGGCACCCACCGGTAATATTTAAATTAATTATATAAGTACCTTGCGGCATCATACCATTAATATTATATAGATCAGATAAATAACCTGTATAGAAAGAAAAGCCTTGTGACCCGGTGTTACCGACTACAAAAACTTTTTGGTTTAATGTTGGAGATTCGCTAGAACAAGGTATTTCCATTACTGACTCAGGTATATCCGTGCTTGCTACTTTTAAAACGGCATAATCTTGCCATGTATCATAATATATTCATTTTGCCTCAGCTTGCTCACCATGATAAAATGTAATAAAATAAGTACCGATTGAGCTAAGACCAATAACGTGAGTGTTAGTAATTATATAACCACTTTTCTTATCGTTAATAAATCCGGTTCCCACCCAACTATTTATATCTTCATAAGGCTGATACGGCAATCCTAGTGTCAATCGTTACAATCGCTTGCTTAGATTTTTCAAATATAGTACTGCTTATTTCACTTGATATTTAATATCAAAATATTAACGATAAATAAAATTATTGATAAAATTAATAATTTTTTCATTCTCACCTCTTGTAAAATGATTAAAACAGCACTATATCGTATATTAAAGACAATTAAACAAATAAAAATTAGTATAGAGGATTTTATATGGGAAAAGTAATAGGTATAGACCTTGGAACTACCAACTCTTGCGTTGCAGTTATGGAAGGTAAGGAGCCAAAAGTAATAGAAAACTCTGAAGGTGAGCGAACTACGCCATCAATTATAGCTTTTGCAAATAGTGAAAAGTTAGTAGGTCAGTCTGCTAAAAGGCAGGCTGTAACCAACCCACGTAATACTATATATGCAGTAAAGAGATTAATCGGTAGAAATTTTACCGATCCGATGGTTAAAAAAGATCAAGAAATAGTGCCGTATAATATAGTTAAAGCTGATAATGGCGATGCATGGGTTGAAGTTGAAGGAAAAAAACATTCACCTAGCCACATTAGTGCTTTCATCTTACAGAAAATGAAAGAAACAGCTGAAAATTATCTAGGCGAAAAAGTAACGCAAGCAGTTATTACTGTACCTGCTTATTTTAACGATGCACAACGTCAAGCAACAAAAGATGCCGGTAAAATTGCAGGGCTTGAGGTTCTTCGAATAATCAACGAACCGACTGCAGCGGCTCTTGCTTATGGTTTTGATAAATCCGCAAGTAAAACTATTGCGGTTTATGATCTTGGTGGTGGAACATTCGACGTTTCAATTCTTGAGATTGGTGATGGTGTTTTTGAAGTAAAATCAACTAACGGCGATACATTCCTTGGCGGTGAAGATTTTGACACAAGAATATTAGAGCATTTAATAAATACCTTCAAAAAAGAAAGCGGTATTGATTTACGTAATGACCCGCTTGCACTTCAGCGTCTAAAGGAAGCAGCTGAAAAAGCTAAGAAAGAGTTGTCCTCTGCATTAACTACCGATATTAATTTGCCTTATATCACAGCTGATAATAGCGGTCCAAAACATTTAAATATTAAATTTAATAGAGCAGAACTTGAAAAGTTAGTAGATGATTTAATTGCAAAAACTATAGAACCTTGCCGCAAAGCTTTAAAGGATGCAGGATTAAAAGCTTCTGATATTCAAGAAGTAGTGCTAGTGGGCGGTATGACCAGAATGCCAAAAGTACAAGCAGCAGTAGAAAAATTCTTTGGACGTGCCCCACATAAAGGAGTGAATCCTGATGAAGTTGTAGCTCTTGGTGCAGCTATCCAAGGCGGAGTATTAAATAAAGAAGTAACTGATATATTATTATTAGATGTTACACCTCTATCTCTTAGTCACCTACGTCAATT
>CAZJDC010000150.1:0-3106 GCA_964544715.1 uncultured Rickettsia sp.
CTAGAAGTCACATGACTAGAATATTTGGGGTCTGTGCCAGCATAAAGAGCTTATGCAAGATATTTGGAATAAAGACCATCAGGTGATTAACGTACATGATATTCCTGATGACGAATTAAAAAAGAAAGCATGGGCTGGAATAATGCAATTCTTTATGAAGCATATTCACGAGCGAGACTTACTTAAAAGATGGTATGAGGTAGCTGATCTATTACCTGAATTTGCTAAATTAAATATTGGTATTGATTACCTAGAGCTGATATTAACCTATACATTGATTAAAATAGAAAAATCTGATAAAATAGAGTTAGAAAAAATACTTAAAAGTCGTCTTAATACCGAACAAGGAGAAAAACTTATGACTAGTCTTGCTCATCATTGGGAACAACAAGGTGTAGAAAAAGGTATACAAAAAGGCATGCAGATTGGGGAAGCTAAAAGAACCATGGAAGTAGCTAAAAATATGCTTTCTAATAATTATTCCATTCCTGAAGTTTCACGTATTACAGGACTCTCTATTTCTGAACTCAACAATATTCTTAAATCTAAATCCTAACTATTCTTTTTGGAAAGTAGTATATCCTACTACTTTCGTCTATATCTTTACTTGAGTTGTTTGTTGCTTTTGCTCGATGATGCTTTTAACCCTTCTGTTTAATTCTTCTCTTCTTTTTTTGTAACAAATCCTATTGTCTTGATTTAGTACCTCTTCCGTTAATGGAACTGCTTGCGTTTGCATCACAATAGCGTCTTGATTACTGTAGTTTCCGTTTAGGTGTTTCTGGAAGTTCTGATACTGTGATTGCATTTGAAAAAGACCTGAAGCAAATTAGTGAATTTAATTTTCACTCTATCTTAAATATTATTTTTGGTCAAAGCATACTTTTTAGAAAAAGTAATATTAATTTTAAATATTACTTGTGTCTAAAATGTTTTACTTTTTAAAAACTAACCGGAATACGAAAAACACATGTTTTTCGTACTACTGCCTCTTTGTACTTTTTTACTTCTAAAAAATATTGTAATTATGTACGATAAACACTATCGCTTTGCTATGATGTGCGATAATTGACTAAAAGAGGTTTTCCGTACATGCTAGTTGGATATATGAGAGTTTCTAGTGAAAATGATCGTCAAGTGTTCGATCTACAATATGATGCTCTTATTAAAGAAGGTGTCGACCCAAGACATATTTTTCAAGATAAGGTAAGCGGAGCAAAAGATAATAGAAAAGGATTACAAGAAGCTCTTGATTATTTAAAAGATGGCGACTGTCTCATTGTATGGAAGTTAGATAGACTAGGTCAGTCATTGTCGCACCTTATTACACTTATTGATGGTTTTAAGCAGAAAAATATTGGCTTTAAATCCATAACCGAACAAATGGATACAACAACCCCACACGGTGAGTTTTTATTCAGTGTGTTTGGGGCTCTTGCTCAATATGAACGAGCACTTACAAAAGAACGTATTATGGCAGGTTTAAAATCTGCTAAACAACGAGGCAAAACAGGAGGCAGACCACGTGTTATCTCACTTGAAAAAATGCAAGCAATTAGTGAAGCACTCAAATCCGGCACAAGCAAAGCTACAATATGCAGAACATTCAATGTTAAAAGGACTACTCTCTATGATAATCTAGATGAGATACACCGTTGTCTGTAAGATTAAATCTTGCTATCGCCGCTCTTCTTATCACATGCGAGTAGTGGTCTTAACATTGCCAAAGTGAATCGAGTTTGGTTTTTAGCTTTGCTTCAAAAAGCTTTATGGTTTCTTTATTTGTTTCGAGCAATTTACGTTCTTTCTCGATTTGTTCTATTATTTCTTGTTGAATACTAAGAGTTGGAAGAGGTATATATATTGATAATACATTATTTAAATCAAGATGTTTTACATTATTTCCTTTTGAAAACTTACGTGCTTCAATTAGATAGAACTCACTATTGAAGAGATAATACAAATACTTATACAATACCTTATTAGGTTTAACTCGTACTTTCGCCAAATCCATAGAAAACCACACACTTAATCCCGCATCCTTCGCTAAGCCTTCTTATCACATGCGAATAATTATTACGGGTCCAATCAGCCATGAACCTTGTTGGCATGGTTAGAGTCAATGTTTTGGTTTCCTCGCACTCGGTAGCTACTGCTTTAGAAAACCACACTCTATCAATATGCTCTCCTAACTCTTCAATTAAGCCTTTTCGTATTTGATTCCACACTGTATTTTCTGTTATTGCTTCTGCGTTTGCTGGTGATGTATTACTTGAGTCTAAGGTTTCAATAGGTGCAACGTTAGCATCATTATTAAACGCTATTGTTTTAGGTGAAAGTGTTTCTTCCTCCACCTCCTGCATATAATAACCATTAATACCATATACTGCTTCTAATTGCTGACTTAAGATTTCTGTTTGTCTCTCACTTAAAGCAAGGTTGGTTGGGACTAACGCAGTAACAAAGCTATTATCTTGGTTTGTTTTGAATTCTATTTTTGTCAGTATCTTGTATCCAACTTCACTGCTAAATCGCCCTGCTATCTTCTTCTTGAGCTGAATCTCTTTGCTTAGATCAAGTGAGTCCTCTATTTGGCTTAGGTATTTCTCATATTCAAGCAGGTGCTTTTCTGCTTTTCCTATGTTACAGCTAAATCTAAAGCTTGTGTGATTAACAAGCGGTCCTTGATGTTTCTCATTCTCAAGGATTTGTACCATGTAGCTAAGAAACGTAAATCTATTCTTAAATCTCTTCTCTGGATATTTGATGTAGAGTTTTAACAGTAACTGATTTACGAAGTTATTACTGAACTCTCTATTAGCTCTAGAATTCATTAGGTTTATGTCCCTTTCTGATATAGGGTAAAAATGCCTTAGTTCTAACCCTTCTGCTTTATCAGGTGTTAGGTAGGATTTGTCAAGCTCTGTCCTTTGTTCTTGTTGGTGCTTTTGTTCTGGTTCTTGCTCTGATACCTCTTTATCAAAAAAAGAAGAATTATTATAAAATTCAGATGAAGACAAGCCTTGCTTGTCTTCCAAAAACTCTTCTTTGTGATTTATTTCTGTATTTTTTGTAGTTGGTAGTTCTCTAAGTTCATCTTGTGAAT
>CAZJDC010000151.1:0-3100 GCA_964544715.1 uncultured Rickettsia sp.
AATAGAGAAGAATTAAGTTAAACTAACAAACAACAACCCATGAATCAACCACTTAAGGGCTCACCAGATTAAGCGTTTTTCTTGCAAATCTTGAGGTTGTGTTCGATCAGCCCATCGAAATACGCGACGTACGTGATCGGGATTAGTCTTAAAAGTTAGATAGGTCTATGTTGGTCATAAAGTTTTAATATTACATTCTCCGGTGCCTTAGTTTATTAGTAATTAACAAAATAAGTTTACAAAGTGGGCGTGTCGGCCGTCACTAAACTGGCGCTACCCCATTGGACCAGTTTAGCGCAGCCGTAATCTGGGCCAATGGGAGCGCTGCTCGCCGTAGCCCCGTTAATCTGTGCCAATAGCGTTCCATCACGTTCCTTGACCGGCTCACCCCTTTCCCTCCCCCATTTTGTTGAGTAGCCTAGACTTCCCTTCTTATTCTTAGCTTTTATCTTACCTTTGATTATTGTTACTTCATATATAACTGGATGTTTTGAGGACAAATTAGGAATATGGTTACACGCTTACAAAATATAGTTTATTTAAGTCATATTATTCATTATATTACAGTTATATATTTAGATATATTATTATAGTTTACATTTTTTATTTGTTGTTGGGATATTAACTAATAACATTTACTATCGCCTCATACCATTAACAAATAAATTGTATTAAATAGTTAAACACTCTAAATTTAATATTATATATTTACAACAATATTATATTTTTTTTTAAATCAACAAATACAATATACTTACACAGTTAGTTATATTTGTACACAGATACAAAATATTTAATTTAATAACTTCTATTAAAATTTATAAAAAATACCTATTATTACTTTCATATTTGCCGTGGTGGGTTCTTCTTTATCTTAATTAATTATGCACATAATTATTTATAGGTTGGGTTGAGCTAGTTTAGGCCTATGTCACATCATCGACCCGCGTCCCGTAACATCGAAAACCTATTTCTCTATCGAGGCGGAGCTTTATTCTTGCCGTTGATTATACTATGGTAGGCCTACGCCATATCATTGACTGATATATTATATATTTATAGGTTAGGTTGAGCTAGGTTAGGCCTATGTCACATCATCGACCCGCGTCCCGTAACATCGAAAACCTATTTCTCTATCGAGGCGGAGCTTTATTCTTGCCGTTGATTATACTATGGTAGGCCTACGCCATATCATTGACTACAACTTACACCGCGTTCCGGAACAACAACAAATATAGACGATAAACAAGGAAACGACGATATAGACAAGACATATGCTATATAATTGACTACAACAAACTCCACGTGATACATAATACATACGGAACATAAAGTTACGTATTCATTTTCCAATATATTTACTAATTTTACAAATAATGTACGCTATCGAATAGATCTACCGTTCGGGGTGGCCCTGCTAAATTAGGGGTGGCCGTGGCTGCAGGGGTGGCCGTGGTTGCAGGGGTGGCCGTGGTTGCAGGGGTGGCCGTGGTTGCAGGGGCGGCCGTGGTGGGTTCTTCTTTCTCTTAATGAATTATGCACTACCATTAACAAATAAATTTTAGTAAACAGTTAAACACTCTAAATTTAATTTTAGAAATCATACTTGGAAAGTTTATTCAATCAGCACACATTGACAATATTAGATATATTTTAAAATCAACGAATACAATATACTTACACAGTTAGTAATATTTGTCCACAAATACAAAATATTTAATTTCCGTGACACCTGATTAATTTATTAATGTTAGTAAACACATTTAATACCTCTACGTTTAATGTTAGTATCACACTACAAAAAAATTAAACTAAACTAAACTAATCTTGATAATATGATGGATATTGATGATGTTATACTCGAAATAGAAGCAAACGAGGATCACCAGGATATTGTTGATGATAATGATGGAGGTGAGGATTTAATTATAATTGATAACCATAATAATGAATTATTTGACATTTATGATCGTGAAACTGACCTTACCATGGTAAATACTTTTTTGGATGGTGGCTGTGGCTGCAGGGCAAATTGTTGTGAGTTGTTTTCTGCCAATGAGTTTTTGCAAATGCGCTATGAATGTGCAGAGATTGATCATTATCACGATCATATTAATATACTAGATCAAGTGATCTTAGGCCAACTGCGATGCCTTACATCAAGTTCAAAATTAACGTCTGATTGTAACAAAAAACAACATGAGAGGAAAGGTACATGGACAAACTACATGCTAAAAGGTAAATCAGTTTGTAAAACTACGTTTATGTTTGGCCACCAAATCAAAATCAAAAGACTGAAGCGTATCACAAAAATGTACAATTCTACAGGATTGGTTGCTAAGGAACATGGAAACACGGGGAGACTAAAAAAGAATGTAACGTCATTTTCAGACACAGAGTTTGTAGTTAAGTTTCTAAACAACTATGCCGAACAGCAAGCTATCGTACTGCCCGGTCGAAGTAGTACACAATACCAAACCAGTCTAAGGTTACTACCATCGAGTGACTCCAAAGTAAAAATATTCGAAACTTATAAGGCATCGTTTACTGACGATATGCCTCAAAAGCCTGTGAAATTAAAGGTTTTTACAAACATCTGGCGCAGTATCTGTCCAGATATTGTTGTAATGAAACCTAGAACAGATTTATGTGCCTTATGCCAAAAGCACTACACCTCTGGAGCAGCAATGGCTACAGTTTCCGAAGAAGAAAAAATGCAAACCATACAAATAATGAAATCCCATCTTGAAACTGTTGTTAAAGAAAGAAAGTATTATAACGACTCTATTAAGCAGAGTAGGGAAAACCTGAAAAATAATGATGGCTCAATGGTGCATTACAGTTTTGATATGGCACAGCAGGTGCATATCCCAAGCAATCCCATGCAACCTGGCCCTATATATTTTTTAGTACCATTTAAAGTAGGGATATTTGGCGTTATGTGTGAAACAACAAACAAACAATGCAACTATCTTATACCAGAGAGTGCTAGCACGACAAAGGGGTCAAACCTTGTTGTAAGCTTATTCGATCATCACGTTGAACACAACAACCTAGGAGAACAAACAATGATTATTCATGCGGACAATTGTGTGGGACA
>CAZJDC010000152.1:0-3084 GCA_964544715.1 uncultured Rickettsia sp.
TTCTATCAAATCTCTCTTGATAGACTGAACTCTATGCTCAGTTAATACGAAACTCACGTTTTATAATATTCAAGAGGTATAAGATCTTGCCACTCAATGGCTTTGGTCATATAATAACGAAAGACCAAATATGGTTATAGGTGTTATGACGCCAATACAAAATTGGCTTTGACAGCTTAACTATCTACTCTCTATTGTGATTAAAATTGGGAGGATTACCATTTGGTGGACCTGAAATTCTGCAGGATTCAATTCAAAAAACCGCTTGGGATAATTTATGGGAAGATTCTAGTAATTATGAAGCACGAAATTTGTTAGGTCAGTTTACTGAGAATGATTTAGCTGTTTTAAAAGAAAAAAATCGCTTATATTATTAATAATTATCCCTCAAATTGCTCTTTAATAATACGATCTTCCAAAGTATGATTTTTATGAAAGAGCAGTGTGATAGATTTATCGTTAGTTGATTTAATAGTAACTGATTTTATATTATTGAATTCCTGAAAATCAGCAGTGGCATTTACTGGTCTTTTATTTGTATTAAGTATCTCAAATTTTATGGAAGCCGAAGATGGCAATAATGCACCATGCCATCTACGTGGTCTAAAAGAACATATTGGGGTTAGGCATAGCATATTCGACTCTAAGGGCAAAATGTGACCACCGGCAGATAAATTATAGGCACTGCTACCTGCCGGCGTTGCCACTAAAGCTCCATCTGCTACTAATTCGCTCATACGCTCTACGCCGTTGACTTCAATTCTAAATTTAGCTGCTTGATTAGTTTTGCGAAATATTGATACTTCATTAATCGCAAGAGTGTTATGTACTTGACCATCCATGCCTTCAGCATGCATTAAAAGAGGATTAAGAATAGAGGCATTACTTTCTTGCATATTTTGCAATATATTTTTAATATCCAAAGGATTCATCAGAAATCCGAGACTACCTAAATTTATACCATAAAAAGGTATGTTTAGATGCATATAACGATGTATGTTATGCAGTAACTCCCCATCCCCACCGGCTACCATGATGACATCCGCATCTTCCACGTCACAATAAGCATAAAGCTTTTTTATTTCCTCTATATTATCTAAAGATTTAGAATTTTGGTTATAAACTAATGCTATTTTATTTATATTCATTATGAATTTCTCTTTTTAAGATAGACGCTTAAGCAATAATAAGTTATAAGTATAAATACATAAGTATAATAATTATAGAAATTAATATGTCGTCATTCAATATCAAAAATCATAAAAATGATGTACTATTTATACCTCTTGGTGGCTCTAACGAAATAGGTATGAATTTTAATCTATATCACTATAAAGGTAAATGGCTAATTATTGATTGTGGTAGCGGGTTTGCTGATGATTATTTACCAGGAGTTGATATGATGATTGCAGATAGCAGCTTCATTGAAAAACATAAAAAAGATATAGTAGGAATGATCATAACTCATGCTCACGAAGATCATTTAGGCGGAGTGCAATATCTATGGAATAACCTCAAATGTCCTATTTATACTACTACTTTTACAGCACATTTTTTAAAGATTCGTTTAAACGAATATGATTTCGCTAAAAATATTAAAATTCATGAAGTAAAAGCGGGAAGCAAAATAGATTTAAATCCTTTTTTGCTTGAAATGATACCACTCACCCACTCAGCACCTGAGATGCAAGCAATTATGATCCGCACAGAGGCTGGTAATATTTTACACACAGGAGATTGGAAATTTGATAACGATCCTGTGCTTGGTAAAAAAGCTGATAAAAAGCTTTTAAAATCTTATGGGGATGAGGGAGTGCTTGCGTTAGTTTGCGATTCAACTAACGTTTTCAATAAAGGAACTTCCGGCTCAGAGGGAAATGTTAGAAACAGCTTAATAGATATTATAGACAGCTGTCCACAAATGGTAGTAGTTTCAACTTTTGCTTCTAATTTAGCACGTCTTGATACAATTATTCATGCAGCTCAGCTTGCAGGTAGAAAAGTATCCCTAATTGGTAGAAGCTTGCACCGGATTAAACTTGCAGCCGAAGAAAGCGGCTATTTTCAAGATATTGCCCCTTTAATTAGTGAACGCGATGTTAGTAGATTTAGAAGAGAAGAATTATTAATAATTGCTACCGGTTGCCAAGGTGAGCCGTTAGCTGCTACTGCAAAACTAGCCTCTAACTCCCATCCATCAATAAAGCTTGCACCTAAAGATACCATGATTTTTTCTTCCAAGATTATTCCTGGTAATGAAAAGAAAATATTTAGGCTGTTTAATATATTCGTAAAAAGCGGTGTAGAAGTGATTACCGAACGAGATCATTTTGTGCATGTATCTGGTCACCCTTCTGTTAATGAGCTACAAAAAATGTATTCTTTAATTAGACCAAATATTTGTATACCTGTACATGGTGAGCCGGTACATATTCATGAGCATGTTAAACTTGCTAAGAAAAATGGAATACCTAATGCGGTGGAAGTTGAAAATGGTAGCGTAGTACTACTTGAGCCTAATAATGCTAAAGTGATTGCAAAAGTTGAAAGTGGATATTTAGCTGTTGATGGTAACTATTTACTACCAATAGATTCACCTATTTTTAAAGCTAGAAGACGTATGCGTGAGTCTGGTATAGTAATAGCCTCAATTGTAATTGACAAGAAAGGTATGCTTGCTTCAAAGCCTATATTATCTATGCCAGGTTTACTTGATGCAAATGAAGATATGAAATTGATTAATATAATTAAAAATGACATCTCAGAACTCATAAAAACGCAGCATCACCAAGCTAAAAAAGCTTTATCTAACGAGCAGATAAAAGAAAGAATAAAATCTACGATACGAAAAACTCTTAAACAAGAAATTAATAAATCCCCTGCAATAATAGTAAATATCGAAAAAGCTATGGAGTAGTTTTTGCTTTATGTAAAAACGTCTTAATATATACTTCTTCAACATGAAGAGTGATAAAAATGATTAGGCACAATGGTTTAAAAATTGTCATTTATCAATGAAGAAATTGATAGAGGGTGTCAGAAAGTTTGTGTAAGTTGTAAAAAGCGTTAAGAATAAAAATAACA
>CAZJDC010000153.1:0-3018 GCA_964544715.1 uncultured Rickettsia sp.
GTATATTTATTAATGATTTTAAAAATATTAAAGAGCTTAAGATAGGTATTGATACCTATCTTAATAGGTACAATTATCAAAGGTTTTATTCAAATATTAGTTACAAAAAAAACCATGAATGTTTATTCAAATTATACACAAAATTATTATCAATTAGCTGCTTATAAAATGACAAAAATAGGAAACAAAATTTAATCAATTTTGTTTTAATTTTTCAGTCCATTATACTTATGATGCTAACGCATCATAACACACATGGCAAGAGCTTAAAGTTGCTCCATCTGGAAGATGGAAGTTTGTACCCCTCCAAAGGGACTATCAAACAAGCAATAAATTAGAAGTTTTAAGTCTTTGATTGGTCATCAAACAAGAAAACCAGCTACAAAAATAATAATTAACGTGCCGCTACAAAATTCTGAAGTAATCACTAGTTTTTTTTAAAAACTATATAATATACAAACTACATTTGTAATTCCAAAAAGGGGCAGCAAATCCCAGATATTGAGGTATTTACTTACTACAAAATGAAGAAACGATTTTGTTAATTAAGGATTCGATATTAATAGCCGATTGAGTATATTTTATTTCCTCATTAGGCGTTAAATCAACGTTATCATTTCCTGGTACGATTGCAATATATTTATCTCCAAGTAGACCATTAGTAACTACTTGTGCTTTTGAATCTTTAGGTATTTTAACACTCTCATTAATATTTAAATGTACAGTAGCAAAATAGCTGTTTGGCTCTAAAAAAATCTTCTTAACGTTACCGATTTTTATACCTGAAATCATCACATCACTTCCAACTAATATCCCCTCAGCACTTTGAAAACTGGTAGTAAGCTGATAACCTTTAGCATTAGTCATAGAACTGCCAGTTCTATAAGCAAAAATTAAGAATAGGAAAGCAATAATTAATACTACAAAACCAATAATTGTTTCAATAATATTTTGTTTCATTGTTTTTTACACTAATATAGTTAATTTATGGTTGCAATCCGCTATATCTAGCATTTGGAGTTTTTGATGTTTTTTGGCTTATTTTACTACTTTCTTGCCAAGAAAAAAGCTTAACATTTCTTGGCACTTCATTTACTAAATGATGCAACCATGCATGCCAACTGGGTGAAATTTTTGTTGGTTCATTAGCATTTTTATAAATAATAAATCTTTTAGGACGCCCCAAATAGTCAAGCTTCTTACTTTCATAATATTGATTATGTAATTCATCTTCTCCTACTTTTTTATGAAAAAAAGTAATAAAAAACTTATTTATCCACGACATTTTAAAATTTCTATAGCAGTTTGTCTTCCTTGCACTGCAAGTTTATCGGCAGCAATATTACCGCTATTACTTGCATGTCCCTTTACCCAGTGCCAAATGATATTATGTTTGCTTAATTCTTCGTACAAATTTTGCCATAAATCAGCATTTTTCACAGGCTGATTGTTGCTTTTACACCAGTTATTATTTATCCAATTATGAATCCAAACCGTAATACCTTGATGTAAATACTTACTATCAGTATACATTACCACATGACAAGGTCTTTTTAAGATTTTTAGTGCTTCAAGAGCTGCTGTAATTTCCATACGGTTATTAGTAGTCTCAAGTTCATGTCCAAATATTTCCTTATTAACCTCATTAAATTTAAGCAATGCTCCCCAACCTCCTGGTCCTGGATTGCCAGAACATGCACCATCAGTATATATGACTACTTTCGATATATCTTCTTTCAATATTTTAACTAGGTTTAATAGGTTTAGACTTAGAAGAGTTACGGAATTTATCTAGCATAATAACATTTTCTGATAACAAAGCTTCATTAATTTTATCATTATTTTCTTCTTCCAAAATTTGCTTTTCTATTTTTAATACTTCACGTGCAATATTATTTTGTATATTTAATTGTTGATTAAAAGTAAAACTATAGCTATTGCTTGAATCAACAAAACTAATAAGAGAATCAAACGGTATATAAATTGTTTCCTTGATACCGCTAAAACTCAACATTACGGAAAATCCGTTATCTTGTACTATTATATTCTCAAATTGATTCTGAAGTACTATTGTTATTTCTTTCGGATATGCTTGTCTAACTCTTAAAGGCAAAATAACTCCTGGATGATCGGTCTTATATGATATATATATCAATTGATCCCAATATAAATTTTCATGATGAATCCTTGCCAAAACCTTTTTTACAAATTCTAGCATAGATTCATTTAAAAATTTTTTATATTCGATATTCATACGAAAGTAAAAATAAGTAACAAAGTAAGGATATGAAGTTTAATTTGGAAAAGAGCGAGGCATTTTGAAGCTTTTAACCGCAGCGTATACTTTTTAATACGTGAGGATTAAAAGCAAAAAATAACGACGCCAATTTTTTAAATTAAACAAGTATATTGAGGGTTTTTCTGTTGCCCGGCAAACCCCCTCAGCCGCGTAGGACTAAGCTACAGCTAAAGCTGGAGCACCTACAGAACGATTGTTATCGTTTGCGTTTCTTTGTTTTGACCCGTAAGGCCAAGCCTGCGGCGGAATCATCCCGAGTAAAAGCAATTTTTTTATTAGGCACGTCGATCCTATTTCGCCCCCATACCTTATTGTCATCACGTGGCTTGGGAACTAGATCCAGTAAAAAATACAAATACAAAAAGCTCGATATATCTGCTTTATGCTAGATTCCCGCCTACGCGGGAATGACATAATACATTATTGGTGGAGGCGTCGGGTACTGCCCCCGAGTCCGCAACCTCTATTCTAAATTACGTTTATTACTATAGCTATATTAGCATTACATATTATGCCTTAATTTGATTACCTTGTAAAGGTTTTATAATACGAATAGCGAATTAGGCACCATCAAGTTAGGAGAGATATAAATTAAGTATTGAGCGAATGCAAGGAATGATTTATAGAATAGTAGTAACAAATTATCCTTAATTTTATATCCTTAACGTGAGTTTCGTATTCACCATGGTTCTGTATAGCTGATAAATAGCGGGTTACGG
>CAZJDC010000154.1:0-3008 GCA_964544715.1 uncultured Rickettsia sp.
TTTCTACTCTTAATACATTTATACTTATTTTACAAATTTTGTGTAAGGTGAGTTACATAATCCTCTTCTACTAACTAAGAAGCAATTTTATGAGCCAAAGCTTCTCCAATTTGCTTAGCTATTTCTAGCTCCAACTATTGCAATACATTTATAATGATTTAGTAAATCTATATTACCTTTATAGATTAATACTGGCGGGGGATCATAAATTTTACATAATAATCGTGAATATTATAAAGATTTATATGTGATGAGTTCAGTATTATTTTTTTAAGCAGTTCTAATTCTTTCTCCGCATCACTTTTACTACAAAATCTTAATTTGCTTTGACCTTCCACTTCTTAGTGAAAAATCACCAATATTTTCTATGCTAGGCGCTGCATCACCAAACAACTTTATTATTATAAGCTATAGAAAGTTTTAGGTCCTACATTTTCGCTTCTCATGAGCCGTAAAATATTAATTGTTTCAAGATCATAGGATGTTTTAGAAAGTAGGAGCAGAAAATAATTCTTTTTGCATTAGGTAACGTTTGTTTGGTGTTGTAGATTATTGTCATTCCGCGACTTCTATGTCATCCTGTGGCTTGTTGTCCACGGGATCCAGCATAAAGCGAGATAAATCGAGCTTTTATCTTTACAATTTAATATATTCATACCTTTATCTACTAGATCATGTGGACAAGCCTACGGGATGACACCGTGCACGTCTTTTACGATCCATGCAACAAAGGGAATGATAAAATCATAATTTCTCAGCGTGTGAGCTTAAATAATGTGCTATACCCTCATGCGATGGAGTAATAGCTTCCTCACCTTTATGCCAACCGGCAGGGCAAACCTCACCATGTTTTTGATTATGAGCTAATGCATCTATTACTTTCAATGTATAATTAATATCACGACCAATTGCCAGATCATTAACTAACATATGACGTACTACAAAATCTTCATCTATTAAAAAAGTACCACGTAATGAAATACCACCATCATTCAGCATGTTATACATTGAAGAAATTGCTTTTTTAAGATCGGAAACCATTGGAAATTGAACCTGTCCAAGTCCACCTTTGCTATGAGGAGTATTTTTCCAAGCTAAATGGCTAAAATGTGAATCAATACTAACTGACACTACTTTAGTATTTCTTTCAGTAAACTCACCAAGTTTATTATGCAATGCTATAATTTCTGATGGACATACAAAAGTAAAGTCCAAAGGGTAAAAAAACAATACAATTTTATGTCCTTTAGCATAATGACTAAGGGTAAATTCATCTTCTACATTATTATTAGGCATAATTGCTGTCGCTGTAAAATCTGGGGCAGTGTTGCCAACAAATACTTTCATGGTTTCACAAACATTCTCATTTTTTAGCATATTCTTACCTTTTTAGTTAACAACCTGGTTATGATATATAAAACTAGTCATTATTACAACAATAAATCTTCACAAATTTTATTTACTTTCTTTCTTTTCTGAAGAAGTTTTTAATTGGTTAAATATACCTAGAGTTTGAGTAATAAAACTACTTGGCTCTGAAAGATTTGCAGGTAAAATTATTGTATTAGTATCTTTAGCTAAATTACCAAATGCATTAATATACTGCTCGGCTATTTTAAGAGATACCGCCTCACTACCACCCGTTTTGTGCATTGCTGCTGCAATAGTCTCAATACTTTTAGCTGTAGCTGTTGCAACTAACCCTATTGCTTCAGATTCACCTTTGGCTCTATTCACCTGATCAGTGTAAGAAGCTTCCGAATTTAGAACGATCTGTGCTTTTTCTCCTTCTGCATGGTTAATTTTTGCTTGTCTATTACCCTCAGATTCTAGGATTTGTGCACGTTTTTGACGTTCTGCCGCTACTTGCAACTCCATAGCTTTAAGAATAGATTGTGGTGGTTGTATATCTTTGATCTCATAACGCATACATTGTATACCCCAATTGATCGCTGCTTGGTTAATGGCTGCAACAATAGCAACGTTTAAAGTTTCACGTTCTTCAAAAGTTCTATCTAACGGTAATTTACCAATTTCCGAACGCATAGTAGTTTGTGCAAGCTGAGTTATAGCGTAATAAGGATTATTAACACCGTAAGAAGCTGCCATTGGATCAATGATTTTAACATATAAAACACCATCGATAGATAATGTTACGTTATCATTTGAAATAGCAGTTTGTGCAGTAACATCTATCGCTTCTTCTTTCAAAGTATGCTTATATGATACTCTTTGAATTACTGGAATTAAGAGATTCAAGCCAGGTTGCAACACCTTATCAAACTTTCCTAATTTTTCTACTACCCAAGCTTGTTGTTGAGGCACAACTTTAACCATTTGTATTATAACCAAGATAGCTATGATACTAAAAATTAATAATGCATATTCCATATTAACACCTTTTTTATGTTCATTTTTATCTTATATTCAAATTTTGAAAATTACTAGCAATATTATTGTGGGATAAGCGTTGGGTAATATTCCCAATTTTAATCGCAATGGAGAGTAGAGAGTTAAGTTGCCAAAGCTAATTTTTGTATTGGCGTTATAATAACACCTATAGCCATATTTGGTCTTTCGTTATTATATGATCAAAGCCATTGAGTGGCAAGATCTTGTGCCTCTTGAATATTATAAAATAGCTGTTGACTCAACTACAGTCCTATTATATATTGCAATATATGCATTTTGCTGAGGTTGACCTAGATGTATTAAATAGTAACTTGATATTTTTTATAGAAGTCAAGATTTGATCTTACAGACACTATAAATTTTATTATCTGAATGTCTAATAAATTATAACTGTTAGATGAGTATTCAAGATATATAATTTTATTATTTTTTTCCACAGCTAACTTATTACTATCCTTAAAAGTTTTCATAAGAGTTTTACCATAACACAATGGCAGGTCATAATGACTTAAATCAAAAAATAATAAAGCCAAAGCTATGATTATTGGAACTAGTAAAAAGTTTAGGGAGTGTATCATCAGCATGTAAGGCAATGG
>CAZJDC010000155.1:0-2969 GCA_964544715.1 uncultured Rickettsia sp.
TAATATAGCTTCAGTTTTGCTTATGTTGTCAATTTTGCGTAAGGTGAGTTACTTAGGTAACTACTGATATAAGTTATATATAATGATAAGATTAAGCATAGATATGCTAAACGAATTACATCACTTTCTTAAAGTTTATACTGCTTATAAAAATAATACTATTATTAATTTTGTAAAAGAAGCAATATATAGTAAAGTTGAGCAAGAAAAAGAACTAAACACAGACTTAGTTAAAGCTTTAGGAGACGCAAAAAAAGGTTTGAATATTATAACAAATACTCTTCTTATCAAGAAATGTATAGAAAGCTTAATTATACTAGATTATACAAACTTCTACAAAGCGTTATGAAAAATAATTACTACTAATGCATAAGCGTGGTAAAGATATCAAGAAACTAATTAAGGTTACTGATATATTAGTAGAGCATATTAATACAAAAGTAGCTCATCATTTATTATTACCTCCAAATATTGCTTACATAAAATCATAAACATGAGTAATATTTGGGATTGTCATATAGAACCTGACTGGCTATTACTTTATCATTTAGATGATGAAGTCTTAAGGCTAGAGCATACTGGCACAGATAGCGATTTATTTAAGTCAATAATTATTTTCGTTTGTTGACAATGCACTTATATCGTTCTATTTAATTGATTACTTAAAAATAAAATATTAGGTAGCTTATGCAACAACTTAGTTCAATCTCTTTTCTAATAGTAAAAAGGCAAACAATTGAAATAGCCTTAGGGGTAGCATTGCTTGCTATTTGTTCTCACATCACAATTCCTCTTAAGCCTATTCCTATAACATTACAAAGTATGGCTGTGCTGTTTATTGGGCTTACTTATAATAACACTACCGCTCCTTTAACAATATTTTCTTATATAACTCTTGGAATGATGGGAGTACCTATATTTGCAAAAATTTCTCAAGACGCACTAATATTATTAGGTCCTACATTTGGATATTTAGTTGGTTTCTTAATTGCTGTATATGTTATGGCAAGCTTAAAAGATAAAATCTTTACTTCTAATAAATGGTTAAATCAAATATCATTATGTTTAATCGGTAATATTATTATTATGAGCTTAGGTTGGATGTGGCTTTCTAAATTTTTAGGGTCAAGTGGAGCATTTTATGGTGGTGTCTTACCTTTTATAATACCAGATATAATTAAATCAGCTTTATTAATCGGGCTTATGTGTAGTAAAAAGTTAAAAGCTAAACATATTATAGATGAAAATTGAAAAATTGGCTATTTTAAGACGTTTGAGTGTCACCCCGCGACTTGATCGCCCCGGTGGGGGCGGCTTTTGTGTTGCAATTTGTATCCAAAGATACCGAGATCAATCCCGTGGTATGACATTAAAGTTTACTGGACCCCGTGGACAAAGCCACAGCATGACAGGGGAAAACTATCCACACAAGCAAGCGTTTAGAGCGACTAATAATTCTAACCCACTTAAAATTTTACATAACTCTATTATTCATAAAAAAAGCCAATAAAAATGTTTATGCCGCATTTTCCAGTGCCAAAAATAAACTGGAAAAATCAAATTAAATACGACCTTGAAAATATTAGTAACCTTTTAAAAGCTTTAGGTGATCCTCACTTAAGGCTTCCCCCTGTAATACATATAGCAGGTACGAACGGCAAAGGCTCAAGTAGTGCTATGCTTAAAAGCATTTTTACACAAGCTGGCTATAAAGTACATTGCTATACTTCTCCTCATTTATTAGAGTTTAACGAGCGAATTGTAGTAGCAGGTGAAAAAATTTCAGATGATGAATTATGGCAAGTTTGTGAGCAGGTAAGAGTAGCAAGTGAGAAATTTAATATTGAACCTAGCTTTTTTGAAGGAACGACAGCTGCGGCTTTTCTAGCATTTGCTAATAATAAAGCTGATATATTAATTTTAGAAACAGGGCTGGGCGGTAGATTTGATGCAACAAATGTGATAGATCAGCCATTAATTACATTAATTATGCCTATTTCATATGATCATATGCATGTGCTCGGGTCCACCTTGCCGTTAATAGCTTTTGAAAAAGCCGGTATCATGAAGTATGGTGTGCCTTGTGTTATAAGTGCACAAGTTCCGGAAGTTCATGAAATATTATTTGCAAAAGCGGACAATTTAGCAGTTCCCACATTTTGTTATGAATATGATTTCGGTATACAGAAAACGGATAACGGATTTATTTACTCCTCACAGAATTTCACCTACGAATTTCCTACTCCTTCACTACTTGGTGATCATCAGTTGATCAATGCAGCAAGCGTTATTGCACTAATAAGCCTTATGAATAACCAATTTAATATTAATTATGAGGCTATTGCTAAAGGTCTACAAAACACTATCTGGTCTGCTAGGATCGAGAAAATTAATCCGCAAAAATATTCTAAATTAATAGGTGATAACGTACAAATTTGGGTAGATGGGGCACATAATAATAGTGGTGCACAAGTCTTAGCCGCTTGGATACGTGATAATTTAAAATCACCAATATATTTAATACTCGGTATGACTAATAATAGGAATATTGAAGAGTTTTGTGCTTACTTTAAAGATTTGGCAATTAAAGGTTACAGTGTTAAAGTTTTATCTGAAGTATTAAGCTATAATGCAGAAACAATAGCTTTAGAGGCAAATAAAACCGGTATTGATTTTACTGCTAGTGAAAGCATTGAAGCAGCAATTATAGACATAAAAAAAATAAATGGTGATAATAAAGCAAATATCCTAATAACAGGATCGCTTTTTTTAGCTGCAGATTTTTATAACGCCAGTTTAGAGGATAAGGCGCTTTAAGGATCAGCTAGAACCGCCAGAAATTTTTTAGATTTATTGAAATTAAAGGCATTGATGCAAAAGAAAAAGCATATGCACTAAGAAATTAATAGGGGAAGGCTCTGTCGAAATAAGTGTGGACATTTTAAAATAGGCATTAAATTCGACCCTCA
>CAZJDC010000156.1:0-2960 GCA_964544715.1 uncultured Rickettsia sp.
AATAAACCTTCTATCAAATCTCTCTTGATAGACTAAACTCTATGCTCAGTTAATATGAAATTCGAGTTTATTAGTATTTTTAACTGGATCCAGTAAATAAATCACAGAATGACAGGGGAAATTGAGCCACGAAATAAATCTAATATTTTATTTTAATTCGCCAAGAAAAATGCCTTATCAAGAGGTAATAGTTTGAGCCCTGGTAACATTGGCATGATTAATTCTATGCCAGCTTTTTCATTGCTGTTACCATGTACTAGGATAAAGGAACCATCTTGAACTTTTTCGCCTTTAGTTTAGCAAGCCAAGCATCGCTTCCAAGCGGAATCAATCCTAAATATTCTAACTTTTCTATCAATGTTTGATCCGAAATCAAACCAGGAAAACGAAAGAAAGGCGACGGAGCAATATTATTGCTTACCAATATTTTTCCAACTTCAAGAACCTCCATTTCAAAATTTTCTTTATTAGAAAGAAGAAAATTATTTTCAAGAGGTTTATTTTTGAAATAAGGATGACTAAATTAATGATTAACCCAAGTAATTTGTAAATGACCTTTTTCTTGCTGCTGTATTAACCATAAAAATTCTTTTTCATATTTGTTGATCCATAAACCTGAAACACATATAGCAATTGGAATAGGTTTATTTAGTTTAACATACAACTCAATAAGTTTATTAAAAAACTCTTCCTCAAAGCTTTTAGAAGAAGGGCACATATCAATCGTAAGAAACTGTCCTTTTACCTCATACATTGAATGGTAGCACCATAATTTTGCTGCACGTAAGGCGGCTTCGTATATTTATTTAAAGCCGTAACATAAGGAGTATTATCTAGTTTTTTTAGAAGATTTTGCTTTTCTACTTCATTCCTCGGTAACCTTATTTGATCTTGCGGAATTAAGGCAGTTTTAAAAGAATTTGGATCTACTAAAACAAAATATTGTTTAGAATTATTTAAGTATGAACGTATAGCAATCTTTGCTTCCTTATCGCTAGTCACTACCGGCAAAAAAACCGATTTATAGTCAACTATTTCTTTAGCTGCATAGCTCAAATTAAAAAACAATATTATAAAAATAAAACTAAAAACTTTTTTCATTACTCTCTCTATTTATAACGCTTGTATAAAACTCTAAGATCTTATCTTTTACCGCTATTGGATCATTCATTAAATTAACAGTTCCTCTCAATTCTGCTGAGTTAGGCAGTCCGCTACTATACCAACCAATATGTTTACGAGCGATAGGCACGCCTACAGATTCGCCGTAATAATCAACAATCGCCTGATAATGCTTAAGTACTATATCTAGCTGCTTCTCTATAGATGGTGCTGGTTTTTCCTCACCTGTTTTAAGATAGTGATCAATTTGTGCAATAATCCAAGGTTTGCCGTACACTCCTCTACCAACCATAACTCCGTCTGCACCGGATTTCTCTAATGCTTCTTTGGCTTTGGCAAAATTAGTGATATCACCATTAGCAATAACTGGAATTTTTACTGAGTCTTTAACATGTCTGATAAACTCCCAATCAGCATTACCTGAATAAAATTGGCACCTAGTTCTGCCGTGGACAGTCACCATTTGAATCCCCGAATCTTCCGCAATTTTAGCTAGCGTTGGAGCATTTTTTGTCTGATCATCCCAACCCATACGCATTTTAACAGTTACCGGAACTTTGACTGCTTTAACCGCCGCTTCAAAAATTTTAGCTGCAAGATGCTCATCTCTCATCAAAGCCGAACCTGAATAGCAATTTACAACCTTTCTTGCCGGACAACCAAAATTAAGATCAATAATTTTTGCTCCCATATCCTCATTCATTTTGGCAGCTTCAGCTATAATATTCGGCTCACAACCGGCAAGCTGTACGCAAGCACTCGTTGCATCATCTTGCATAATAGAACATTTTTGCAGTGACTGCCTAGATTCTACAATCATTGCTCTACTTGCAATCATTTCCGACACCACAAGCCCTGCACCGCATTTTTTCATCAATCTTCTAAACTCCAAATCTGTCACACCTGACATCGGAGCAAGTATAACATTGGAAGTGAGTTCAATATTACCAATTTTTATCATAAAGGATGCTATATAAATAATTATGCATTATACTATAATTTCTTCTTATCGTCTAATATTTAGTAATTTAGGAATAGACAAAAGTCAATTAATCTATTATATAAAATATATATATTAGATAAAACGAATATAGACAAAGTCTTACTTTAAAAAGAGAAAGGAATCCACAAGACGTGGAACCGAAGCCGTTACTTAATATGTGACGCAGTACTTGTAGGATGACGACACCAATTTTGTGTATATTTGGCCACGTAGCTCAGTTGGTAGAGCAAAGGACTGAAAATCCTTGTGTCGTTGGTTCGATTCCGACCGTGGCCACCATTCTTCACTGACCTTTTATTTTTCTTAAAAATTACACAATATATATCTAGTATTGTTTGCATGGCTCAGAAAACTCTCTAGTTATTATATAACATTGCTTAACTACGGTAATAAATCATAATAACTTTATGATGCTTTAGTATTAAAAGTTCGATTTATCTTGTTTTTTATTGGATCTCACAATAACGTTAACTATGATGGCAAAGGTGAAACTGTGGTATACAGATAAAGTTTGCTATAACTAAAAATAATATTAAGACCCTTACAGATAAAGTTTTTCTCAATCTTGCAATAGACCTCTTTCGAAACTAGTCATTTGAGTTCAAAATTGTAAATTCCAGCAATTAGATTAAATCTAAGTCCAAATCGTTTTCGCCTGTTTCGATACTTGTCCGAAATGATTTTGAAGCGTTTCAGCATACTAATAACATTTGCATTAAATATATCAGCATTGTAGATTCTTTAAATAACCTGAAATCGTTCCTTTCTGCCATTGGCAAAATCTGTATACCTCTAGTAAATGAATAATTATCCAAGAAGTCAGAAAGTGTTATTA
>CAZJDC010000157.1:0-2944 GCA_964544715.1 uncultured Rickettsia sp.
TACAATTATCAAAGATTTTATTCAAATATTGGTTACAAAAAATCCATGGATGTTTTCCAAATTATACACAAAATTATTATTAATTAGCTGCTTAGAAAATGACCAAAATAGGAAACAAAATTTAAGCAATTTTGTCTTGATTTTTTAGTCCAGTAAAATATATATATTGTCATATAAATAACTATAAAATTAATTGCTGTATCACAGTGAGTATTTAACTGCTATAGCTTTTTTATTATCGAGCTATTTAAATAAATAGCCTATTATTTCTATGGCTGCACTTACAAGTGGTATAGATAAAAATTTCTCACTTATTCCATTTATTTCCCTTGCATCAAACTTAAGAAAACCCTTTCTAAACTTTTTTATATTATTTTGTGAAAGTATATCTTTAGTATTACTAATCTCTTTTAATATCAAGGAAAAACTCATGATCCATCAATTTATGTTATCAAGCCTTTCACTTGTGAATTCCATAATTTTTGATATAGCTTACTATTTTTTAGTAGCTCTGCGTGGCTACCATCTTCAGTAATACTACCTTCTTTATTAAACACTAAAATCCTATCCATATTAAGCATAGTTGATAATCTATGAGCAATAACTATCACAGTCTTATTTTGCATTAAATATTCCATTGATTCTTGGATTAAGCTTTCTGTTTCGCTATCTAAGCTACTTGTTGCTTCATCAAAAATTAGGATAGGTGCATTTTTTAAAATAGATCTTGCTATAATAATTCTCTGACGCTGACCACCCGAAAGGTTATTTCCACGCTCACCACACATAGTATCGTATCCTTCAGGTAACTTACTTATAATATCGTGTATATGAGCGGCTTTTGCTGCTTCGATTACCTCTTCAAGCGACGCTTCCTTACGACCATATCTAATATTTTCTAAAATAGTACGATGAAAAAGTATTGGCTCTTGTGGGATAAGGCTAATAGCTTTTCTTAAAGAATCCTGCGTCACATTTTTAATATTTTGACCATCAATTAAAATCATTCCTTCTTCTATGTCATGTAATCTAGTAATTAAGCTGATAAAAGTAGTTTTACCTGAGCCAGAAAAACCGACTAACCCCACTTTCTGCTTACTTGGAATTAATACTGATTTTTTATAGAACAAATTATTATTGTGATGATAATTAAAAGTAACATTTCTAAATTCAATAATGCCGTCTTTTATATCTAAAGGAGATGCATTTTCTATGTCAGTTATAATATGCGGTCCCATCAACGATAGACCTTGATTAAAAGCTCCTACTTGCTCAAACATATCACCAATTTCTTGGGTTAAATCCCAAATATTATCCGATACGTTTATGCACAAGGTTAACACTAGCACACAATCACCTATGGTTATAGCGAGTTCACTACGAAGTATTGATAGATAATAAATCATGACAAAAATCATTATCGAGCAAGAAGTACCAAGAGCATAACGTAGTTTGAACATAAAAAACTGCATAGTTTGCTCATCAGATACAGCATTCTCTACCCTCGTTTCTAAATGTTGACGCTCGAAGTTATGAGAGGTGAACATTCTAACCGTATTAATATTACTGATCGCATCAACAATACTACCTGCAACAACTGATTGACTTCGTGCATAGTTTAACGAAAATCTATTAATATTGCCTGCAAATAAAACACTAAGCCCTAAGAAAACTGTAATCCATATAATAAATATCGTGGCAAAAACATAATGTACCGAATATAGAGCAATTAATGCAAAAGCAATAATTGCAATCTTACGGAGAATTTTCTCACCAAATATTGAAATGATCATTTCAAATGATCTAGCAGTTTCGGTAATTCTATTGCTAATATGTCCTGCTAGATTGTCTTGAAAGAATTTATGACTGTGATATTGAGTATAATTATAAAGCTCGTTTAATATCTTTCCTTTAATAACAGGCATGGTTTTTAGATATAAATAATCGTATGAGCGGTAAGCAATATTAATGCCCTCCCACCAAATAGCATAAAACACTGCCCAATAAATCATTGAAGATAAAAGATTATGTGCATTATCATCACTAAATGACTCAATTAAATCTATAATTTTTTGCAGTAATATACTATCAACTACCGGAATCATACCGAATATGATACAACTAGCAGTTAGTAAGAGAATTTTGAATTTATCGAATTTTAAAAAATAAATACCTAAACTAAGCATCGATTTTGATAAAGTAGGATATCGTATCACTATAATGTTACCTCATATTTTAAAAAAGCAGTGTATTTAACTTAATGTTTTTGTAAAAAATACCTAAAACTATGAAATATATTGAAAACTCTTGCTTCTTGTATTAAATTTGTGCTACAAGAATCAGAAAATAAACTCAAAATCATTAGAAATGCACGAGAAAGAATTAAATAATAATTATTTAGAAAAACAAGAAGACATGCAAGATGATGATTCTCCATTCTTCGATGTAAAATATATTTGCCAAGCAAGTCTGTTAATTACTGATTCTATCCATAAAGGGTATGATGTTACGCAATTTCCAAACGGTGATGTTAATGTTACAGAAGTAAGAATAGTAAATGTTCATTATAATTGGAACTCCGAAAAAGGAAAATTTGTTAAAACTAATCAGATAGAATTTGATAATAGTAAAGGCGGCTAATTAAATCAATCACTTTCATCTGAGAGATAAAAGTTTGATTATAGCGACTAGAAATCGAATATCAAGCTAAAGCTTATTCGAGTCTTATGTTAGAAATCATGTCTAATTCATGTGCATCAGTATGCTATTAATATAAGCATTAATGATATTATCAATCATATTACCACTAGTCTTTGAAGATCTGCCTTTCGCTTTTTGTACAAATTCACAGATTTTTATATGATGTGGAATATTAGCAAAAATGTGTACATGATCGCTTGATACTACTCCATTTTCTATTTTAATACCTAATTCTGTTGCTACC
>CAZJDC010000158.1:0-2915 GCA_964544715.1 uncultured Rickettsia sp.
TCAAAACCCCTCCCTTTTTAAGCTCATGCTTCCTAATTTACGGCTTGATGTATACACATAATTCTTTTGATCCTAAATCTTCAGCATTAAGATATTTTATAATCTTGTCGTGACTTATATCACCAGACAATAAATCTGATAAACCAGTAGCCGTTGCATACTTATTTTGACACATTAAGTAGTCTGAATATATATCTAATATTTTCTTAGCCATAATTGAGGAGTGTATTTTTTCTACTCTTAATACATTTATACTTATTTGACAAATTTTGCGTAAGGTGAGTAATTTATAACCAAAGTACTATTTTATCAATATACCCGTAACCCACTATTTAATCAGCTATACAGAAACATATAAAATGAAATAATAAGTGAAAATATAGTTTCCCCCACCAATAAAATACCCAATTGATTTATATTGGTCCAATCAGACTGGCTTTGTTTGCCAAGAAGAATATTTTGTAAAAAGATTACTGGCTTATCATGACCATCTTCAGATCTCCATTGTTTCAATCTTTTCTGCAAACAGCGTAATTGCTTTCCATTATTATTCCCATAATACTTTTCTGTTAAATATGCTAATATGGTAGTTGCTTGCAACTCCGGAGCTGATTCTAGCATTGATTCTATTTCATCCCAGTGCTTAACAAATGGATCCTTACGTGTCCTATATTTCCGTACTGTTTGTAAGTCACTTGGCAACTTATTGACACGGTGTAAATACTTACGTGCCGTTTTTACACTCATACCTGCTTTTTTGCAGCAAGAAATTATCTGATTACATTTTTTGATCTTTTGCATTAAAATACCTATTTGTTTATATTTGTACATGTCATCAGTAATTCTCGAATAATATTTAAATCTTAAAAAAGAAATTTTTATTCGATTTTACTGTCCATATTTACTTCTTTTTTATAGGTGATTTTAATGTTTGTTGAGAGTAATTCTAATATTCATTCATCAATACTGAGAACACATCCCTTACTGCTGCTGATATGCTTAATGATAGAATATTACCTTGGTATGAGAGTCAACAAATACCAATGCTGCGTATTCTAACTGATAGAGGTAGTGTGAAGATAAGGATAACATAGAACATCATGCTTTTTGAATGATTCTTGAGCATTGAGGGTATTGAATTATACCACTGCTAAAGCATTTGTTCTCCTAAAACAAATGGTATGTGTGAAAGTTTTAATAAAACTATGAAACAAGAATTCTTTGATACAGCTATGCGGAAAAAGATTTATACTTATTTTGACGATCTACAACTAGACTTTGATATTTGGTTAGAACATTATAATAATTAAAGACCACATAATGATATGTATTGTTATGGTAAAACTCCTATAAAAACTTTCAAGGAAAATAAGAAGTTAGCTATTGAAAATAATAATGAAATTATATATCTTGAATACTCATCTGACAGTCATAATTTATCAGACATTCAGATGTAAAATTTACAGTGTCTGTAAGATCAAATCTTAACTTCTACACTTTAAGCTGACTCAGCTAAAGGCTCTGTTTTAGACTCTTCAGTTTTTTGTGCACGTAAATAGTCTTGTATTTCTGATTCTGATCTTGCAACAATAACTGTAACATCTGTACTAAGCTCAGCATGCAACCTCACTTCAACCTTGTAAATACCTGTAGATTTAATCTGAGTATCAAGAATTATGTTTAAATGAGAAATAGGATAAGATACAGCTTGAGATAATTTTTTAGTTATTTCTTTATTATTTACTGAACCAAATAACTTACCATCATCTGATGCTTGACGAACAAAAATTAATTTTTGATCTTTAATCAGATCATTAATTTTTGTTATTTTGGCTTTTATTTGTTTATCCTTTTCTTCTAATTCATGTTTCTGCTTAACAATTAACTCCTTATTAAGATCAGTAGCTCTAATAGCTAATTTTTGTGGCAGAAGATAATTGCGACCAAATCCGTCGGCTACTTTATGTATTTTCCCTATCTTACCTAATTTTTTTACCGGTTTAATTAAAATAACTTCCATGGTATTACACGTCCTTTACTTAGCTTGAAATACAAAAGGTAACAATGCTAAAATTCTTGCAATTTTAATAGCATTATTTAGCTTTCTTTGTTTTTTTGCACAAACATTTGTGATTCTGCTTGGTAGCATTCTACCGCCTTCGGAAACAAATTTTACTAAAAGCTCTGGATTTTTATAATCAATAACCGGTGCATTAGGCACGGAAAGAGGACAACCTTTACGTCTTCTAAAGAACACTTTTTTAGAAGCTCTTTCCATGGGTTTTCGGGTTGTTGTTTCACTAGTATTATTTTTCGACATTTATTTACCTTAATTCGTATACAATTAGATTTCATTATTTTAAATTAGCCGTTACATCAATTACTGGGGTATTTTCTGTATTTTGATTTTTTAATATCAGTGAAGGCTCATTACTAATTGAATCTACTTTTTGTGTAAGAAATCTTATGATATTTTCATTAAGTTTCATTTTTCTTTCGAGCTCTTGCTTCACGGCTGGAGTAGTATCAAGACCTAAAAGGTAATAATGCCCTTTTTTGTGATTAGCAATTTTATAAGCTAAAGCTCTTAACCCCCAGTATTCTTTTTTTACAATAGTCCCGTTACTACCTTTAATGATTTTACTAAAATCATCCACTATTTTATCTATGTCATTCAATGATACGTCTTGACGCACAATAAAAACCGACTCGTAAAAACTCATAATTATAATAATTCCAACAAAAACTTTAAAATAAAGCTATTTATAGCAACTGAAACTATTAAATTCAAGTATTTTTTTAAAAAATTATTATTTCTTTGTGTGTGTTTTTTTTAAGTTTGCTATAACCCCCTCACTAAATGACAATTTTTCATTTTAGCACCTCTGGATGTTGGAATATCGAGGACAACAACT
>CAZJDC010000159.1:0-2882 GCA_964544715.1 uncultured Rickettsia sp.
TATCAGCAGCAGTAAGGGCTGTTTTCTCAGTATATAGTTTAGCATCAGCTACTCTCACTATAACATCAATAAATACCTGAGAATAAACCTTACCTTTAAAATTACCGACAGAATAAGTATCCTGACAACCTAAATAACCAGAATGCTGAGTATCGATTTATCCACATGCTTCTTTGTCATTACGACGCTTCTCGAGCACTTGTAACTGAGCTTCATTAACAACAATACCATCCTGAGCCATTTTTGCTGCTAATGCTTTAAGACTTTTACTGATATTGTTTAAATCATTACGTAACCACATTGATCTCACTCCCCCAGACCGATACAAGAACACCAGGATTTTTAAGCTCATTTGATACTCTTATCTGACCATATGATGGATTCTATTCCATATCAATTACTGCTTTTTCTACCATAGGATCGACCATATTAGCCATTATTGGTTTCTTACGACTTATTTCGTATAGAGCTTCTTCTCCTCCTGTTCCATATAATTCTTGAAATCTATAGTAACTATCTCTACTATATCCCATTGCCTTACATGCTGATGATACACTCCCTAAACTTTTTGCTAGTTCCAATAATCCTAGTTTTGGCTTTATTATTTTTTGATTTAGATGCATATCTAATCCTCCATTTAATATTTATCTTATTTTACTAAATGTAAGATTAAATCTCAACTATTATACTTTACTACCGTCTTTGGCGACTCCTTCAACTATATGCTCAACACCACCAACAATATCATGTACAGCAATCCTACCTACGCCTTTAACTACCCCCCCTGCAGTTACATGATATCCTGCCCCTTTCTTCTCCCAGCCAGCGGCTCCGGTGAATGCAGCAGCTGCAGCTCCGGCTCGTGCCATTCTTGTGCCTTTAAGTTTAGCATCATCTTTTAATATTTTCCTTGTTTTTTTCTCTTCTTGATGACTGAAGGGTATTGCTCGTTCTTGCTCCTGCATAGAGGTTTTTTTAGGATTTTGTATATTAACTCCTTCAGGCGTATTTATAGAAGGTTTAAGTTTATTACTTGCTTCTCTTCTGCACTCTTTACTCCTTCTTTAGGCATGTTAATTTACGACTTCACACTCTCCTTACTCATAAATTTACATCCTTAACCTTAAGAATTGAAACAACAAAAAAAATAAATAAAAAGTATTCTACCTTTTACCCATTGCGTAGCTAATAATCAGATTTTTAATGAGCTTAAAATGATTTATTGCTTTAAACCCTATTTGTCTTAAATGCCTTAAATATTTTGAATTATTTGAGAAAATATTATTCAGTTCATCCGTCAGCTTATACATAATAAAATTATCTGATTGTCTTGATTTTTGGTATTCTGATAGCGGTAAATCATTACTTATTACACTAATTAGAACTTCAATATCTTTTATGCCTTGATTAAGCCCCTGACCGGCTAACGGATGCACCACATGAGCACTATCGGAAACAAGCACCATTTTGTTATGAAAATAACTATTTGCTATACGAGCTTTGAGAGGAAAGCCACTTATATTGCTATCTATAGTAATTTTTTTAAGTGAATTACCGGCATTTCTTTGAGTTAGGAATCTCACTTCTTCAATAGGCAATTGCATAACTAAAGCAGCCTGCTCAGAAGAAGTTGACCATATTACAGAAGAACTATGTTGATCTTTCATAGGCAATAATGCAAAAGGACCTAGGGGAAGAAAATGTTCCATAGCACAATTCTCATGTGTTTTTTCATGCTTAATATTAAATATTAAGGCTGTTTGATATGGCTTTTCTATTTCATTTGCAAAATAATGTAATCTAACCTTCGAATTTGCTCCATCACATACAATTAATAAATTACATTTAACTTGGTTGTTGTCATTAAACTTAATAATAGAGTATTCGTTATGACTTATAACTTCTTGATATTCTTTATTATCAATTAATGTTATTAACGTATTGTCAATTACTCTTGATAGTAATATTTTCTTAAAATCATTATTTTGAACTACATACCCTAAAGCATTATCATTGCTTAGTTCTAGTATTTCAGAAGCTTTATTATCAACTACATAAACATCTTTCATGCTGCTGGCAAACTCTTCTAGCTCCTGCCATATATCAATGGAAGATAAAAAATTTTTAGAAGATGGCGTCAAAGCAATTGTTCTAATATCATTAAAAAAATGATGACCCTTAACGGATTTACTTTCAAATATAGTAGTTTCTATACCCTTTTTTGCAAAAGCAAGAGCGGTTAGCATACCACTCAAACCACATCCTAAAATTACTTTATCAATCTGCTTTGTTTTTATTGTATTCATATACGAAATATCTTAAATAACCATTTGTTGTTATAAAGCTCAATAAAAAATAAATAATTGCTATATCTAAATACGCACTATTGCCTAAATACAATCCCAAGCAGCAAATAAATAAACTCACCACGCTAGTTAAACTGTTTAGGATTAATAGCTTAGTAAAAATATCTGTTTTTCTGATAAAGAGATAGGTTATCAAAGATATAAATAGAACAATGATAGTGAGAAAGATATTTATCATAATTAATTTGCTTTGTATTGATTATATGTTGTGCTATGTATGTGAACTAGCTCCACCCTTGTCACCCCATGACTCGTTCACAGGATCCAATAAAAATACTAATGTATTTTTATTTATTTTTCTGGATCCCATGGCTCTCCGCCACGGAATGACATTGTATTATAATACAATCCACTATAATATTGCAAACTGCAAATAAATTTGATTAAAATTACTTACTCACCTTACGCAAACGAGTTATTTTGACGCAAGTTTGCCAATTCATTCATGGATGCTATATTCACTGCTACTAGCAATTTATATTTAATTGCAAAATGATTAGTTGCATTCGCAACCTT
>CAZJDC010000160.1:0-2858 GCA_964544715.1 uncultured Rickettsia sp.
AGGTTATTGCTATCTATATTATTTTTCAATAACCTATCAACTCTTTGCTAATTCTATAAAATTACTACCTTAGTTTAAAACCTGCATCTTTTAACTAATTTATAACCACAGTACTATTTTAATATACCCGTAGTAAACCACTATTTATCAGCTATACAGAACCATGGTGAATACGAAACTTGCGTTAAATTACAAGCAGAACTAAGCATAAAACCATTATTTGCTTTAAAAATTTATAAAAATATGCTTTATTATATAAGATAATATTTAATTTAAAAGTAGCTATGCTTAGTAAAATAAAGGATCAGATAAAACATCTTTGCTTAAAGATAATAAATATACCAAATTTTATTAAAAATAAAATTCTAGAATTTAAAAATTATTTGAAAAATACCAAATATAAAATGAATCATTTAACTGAAACCAATTATGAGCTTGGACTTGATCATTTATATAGAGGTAATTTAAACGATGCATTACTTAGATTTAAATTAGTCGATAACTTTAACTTTTTTAGTCCTAATGATTCTAGGGTATATTATCAATTAGGTTGGACTTATTTTTTAAAAAATGACTATCCAAAAGCTATAAAATATCTAGAAAAATCAAATGAAAAATATAAAACAATTTTTGTAAATTTTTTGAAAGATTATAAAAATGCTACCGAAATTCCTATGGAAATTTGGGGAAAATATAGAGATTTAACAGCAAAAAATTATCCGAATATTATTTATAATGATAAAAATATTCATTTGCCTTATAGATTTGTAAACGAGAGCTTGAAGCAAATAACTGATCTGCCAGATGATTATTCTATCCTAGAGCTTGGCAGCAATATAGGGCTAGTTGGCTACGAAGTGGAAAAGCGTTTTCCAGACAGCTTTACTTTCACAGCTGTAGAAATTTCTAATTTAATGAATGATATTCAAAAAGAATATTATTCTAAACTTGAAATTTACGATCGGATATATAATATTTCCATAAATGAGTTTCTAAAACAAAATTCAAATAAATTTGATATTATCTTAAGTTTTTGTGGATTAACTTTTACTAAAGCTCTTTCTACATATTTCAATGCAATATATTTATCACTTAATAAAAACGGGTATTTTTCCCTTTGTTTGCCTACTAATTCGAATACGCACTTTTCAGTAAAACGTAAAGAATTTATTTTTAACTTAAATGAAATAAATAATTTTTTACAAAAAAATAATTTCGTTATATTAACTTCTGAAGAAATAATTCTAGCAGAAAATAATAAATACGGTATTATTGTATGTAAGAAAACTGAAAATAAATCATGAGAATATTAATTATACTTTCAATTATTCTGTGTTCATTACAAATAAGAGCCGACCTTAAATATGTGGATGACGATATATATAACTATAATGGTGGCAGTAACAGTAACGGTTGCCGAGAAATCTACGATCCTTACGAAAAGTTTAACCGTAAAATATTTGCATTTAACTCAGTATTAGATTGTATAATTTTACGTCCTTTAGCTGTTGGGTATAAAAACCTTACAAATGATTATGTAAAAGCCAGAGTTAATAGTTTTGTTGGTAATATTGATATGCCACTTACTGCTGTAAATTATGGGTTTCAGCTAAATTATGATAAGACGATGCGAAGTGTGTGGAGGTTTATCATTAACACAACGCTTGGTATAGGTGGTTTATTTGACGTAGCAGGCAAAGTAGGATTGCCGTCAGATCGTCAGACTTTTGGTAATACTCTTGCACATTATGGAGTAGGTCCAGGTCCTTATTTGGTGTTACCTTTTATAGGTATTACTAATGCAAGGGATATGACAGATCAAATATTTACTAATTATGCATTTAATCCATTAATGTATTATACTCATAGAGATTTTGAATTAAGTGTTTTAGCAGTTAGTAAAATAAATGATAGATATCATGTATTACCATTGAGTGATTGCGTTATGAAGAATTCAACCGACCCTTATATTACTTTTAGGTCAGTACTACACCAAGCTCGTGAAGCATCTATCAAGTATCCCGAAAATTTTAAATGTCCTAAACCTAAAAACTTAATTCAAAATAAAAAGAGTTTCTTATGCAAAAAATTATTACCAGTTTATTGTTATTGATTTTTACATTTTCTTCTTACGCAGACGATAATGCTCCTGCAGGCTTGAATGAGTATGTTACTAACTTAGTAAATGAAGCTTCTACTACATTAAATAATCCTAATTTATCCCAAGACGCAAAAATTGCCAAGGCACGTGAACTAATGCGTGATAATTTAGATTTTAACTGGATGGTTAGATATACATTAGGGCGTAGCGGAGCACAAACTTTATCTAAAGAACAAATTGAAAAGTTTACAGAAGTTTATTCTAAATATGTTACTAAAGCTTATATATATCTAATAAAAGATTATAAAGGTGAAAAACCTCAAGTAACAGGAGTGCGTGTTTTAAGTCCCAAAGATTCTATGGTTGCCATGAATATTAATAATAAAGGACAGGATATTACAGTAGAATATTTAGTGCGTAAAATGGAAAATGGAAAATGGAAAATTTCCGATGTTATTACAGAAGGTGTCAGCCTTATCGGTACTCAACAAGAAGATTTTACTTCAACTTTAAAAAACCAAGGTTTTGATACTTTAGTAGAAAACCTAAAAAGCCGTTCTTAAAAATTTGTCCATACATTTTTTGGTAAATCTAGAATCATCATTGTGAGGAGTGTGGCAAAGCCATAACGCGGCTGTAGAAGTCAAGATTTGATATGACAAACACTATAAATTTTGCACCTGATTATCAGTTAAATTTTGACTATTAGAGGAGTATTGAAGATACATAATTTCATTATTGTTTTCAACAGCTAATT
>CAZJDC010000161.1:0-2835 GCA_964544715.1 uncultured Rickettsia sp.
ATCAATAACTTTGACTACAAAAACATCACTTTACGTCAAGTGTTTGAAGTATTATTTCCATAATATAGCTTAAATTTTGCTTATGTTGTCAATTTTGCGTAAGGTGAGTTACAAAGTATCGATATAAGTGGTATTAACTTACGATATAAAAAAGAGGGTTTAAGAAATTATTGCACAGGTAGCAACAGAATTAGGTATTAAAATAGAAAATGGAGTAGTATCAAGCGATCATATACACATTTTTGCTAATATGCCACCTCATATAAGAATCTGTGAATTTGTACAAAAAGCGAGCAGCAGATCTTCAAAGAAGATGCAAGAGGAATTTCCAATATTAAAACAAAAGTACTGGGGTAGACATTTGTGGGCACGGGGTTACTTTAGTGCTACTGGTGGTAATGTGACTGATGATATAATTAATGAATATATTAATCAGCATACTGATGCACATGAATCAGACATGATTTCTAACATAAAACTCGAATAAGATTTAACTTGATATGTGACTTCTAGTCGCTAGAATCAAACTTTTATCTCTCAGATAAAAGTGGTGGATATAAAAGCACAAAGTACAAGCGGTAAAATGTTTAACGTTGAAATACAGTAACGAACGACGCGGGTTATGATCAAAGATCCTGATATTATTCGGTAAAAATGTATATGCAGCAATTAAAAGATTGGGATGATTACTCAAAGTTCAATAAAATGATAGGTATTCATATTCTTAATTTTATAAGTATTACGAACACAGATAAATATCATAATGTTTTTAAATTTACATGAAAAATACACCAGCATAAAATATTTTTATGATATAGTATTATATATGATATAGCTTAATAAGTTTGCCAAAGGTGCTAAAGAAGACATATCGGATATAGTAGAAAAAGTTAAAAATGCTTTAGATATGTGGCTAGCTTTTTGCACATATTATGATTTGTTTAATAAGGATAAACTGCCTAAAGGGCTAGATAATAAAGATTTAAAAAAAGCGTTAACAGTACATGAGATACTAAACTTGACTAAAGAAAAAAGCAAGATAAGAGTATGAAGACCGCTTAAAGTGGCTTAGAATTGAAACTAATACTATTAAAAAAGCTGAAGCAAGACCCCGAGGTGAAGCTAGAAGAAATATTGAGATAGCAAAGAACTTACTACTTGATGGGTGGTAAATATAAATACAATAATGAGAGCTACAGTTATAGAGGAAATTGAAAAATTGAAAACAGAAATTGAGGACCTTAAGAAATAATTTAGAACTTTCAAACAAAATGAAAAAAATTTACTTCATAGCAGGTGAGGCATCGGGAGATTTTATCGGTAGTCGTATAATTCAGAATCTAAAAAATGATCAAGAATTAAAGATTATGGGAATAGGAGGGCGAAATATGGAAGAAGCTGGTAGCTTTGAAAGCCTATTTTTAATAGCTGAAATAAATTTGATGGGTTTTTTTGAAGTAATACCGCATATTTTCAAGATAAAAAAATTAATCAATAAAACAATCGAAGATATAAAAAATAATAAACCTGATATATTAATTACTATTGACTCTCCTGGTTTTACTTACCGCGTGGCAGCTAATATAAGAAAGCTTTTACCAGAACTTAAGATGATTCATATTGTTGCACCATCAGTTTGGGCTTATAAAGAGGGAAGGGCAGCAAAATATGCAAAAATCTATAATTGCTTGTTTGCTTTATTGCCTTTTGAACCACAATATTTTACTAAAGTTGGGCTTGATTGTAGATATATAGGTCACCCAATAATGGAACAGGAGTTTTATAGTGATAAGGCGGCTTTGCGTCAAGAGTTCAAAATAGATGAGGATGCAAAGGTTTTATGCGTTACTCTTGGAAGTAGAAAAGGAGAAATCTTAAGGCATCTGCCAATTTTTATCCCTGCTATTGCAAAAGTTTATGAGGATCATAAAAACCTTAGGGTGATATTTCCGATTACAAATCCTGATCACGAAAAAATAATAAAGCCTTTTTTAAAAAATGTTAGATTTAATTATATATTCTCATATGAAAGATTAAAAAGCTATGCTGTCTCTAACCTAGCATTAGCTAAATCGGGCACTAATACTTTAGAGATAGCAGCGTCTGATACTCCTATGATAGTAGCATACAAAGTTAATATTTTGAGTTTTATTATTATAAGGTTATTGATAAAAATCAAATATATTACTTTGATTAATATAATAGGGAATAGAGAAATAATTCCGGAATTTATTCAATTTAATTGTGAAGCTAATCTTATTAGTGATAAATTAAAAGAATTATTGTTAAATCCTCAGCAAGTTGATAATCAAATAACAGAAAGTCACAAGATTTTACAAGAATTAGGGTTTAAATCAAACATATATCCGTCTTATTTAGCCACAGAAATGATTAGACAAGAATTCTTAAAATAAGAGTCAATCTTAATTTTTGTGTAAGTTGTTAAAAATCATTTTTTAATAATTCACATTTAAAATCTCCACATAGTATCTCAAATTAATTTAATGATGTATAAATCTTTTTACGCATAGCTGTATCAAAAAATTCTTTTGTTGCATAATTTTATTAAAACGCTCACACATAACGTTAGTCTGAGGTGAATATGCTTTAGTTTGTAGTATGCTCTATCCCCTCTCTATACTCAGAAATAGCTCAAAAGCATGATGCCCTATATTGCCTTTATACTCTTTGATCCACGATCTGTAAGAATACGAAGCATTGGTATCCCTTGACTCATACCACGGTAATATTCTATCATTAAGCATATCAGCAGCACTTAAAGCTGTTTTATCAGTATATAGTTTAGCATCAGCTACTCTACTATCACTATCAATA
>CAZJDC010000162.1:0-2829 GCA_964544715.1 uncultured Rickettsia sp.
TCAATTCAGAACAACATTAGATGGCTTTTAACTGATAAGCAATTTTGCTAAGTGCGAAACTCCTGTATAATTTAGATGAAAATATTGTAAAATCTTTAATTAGATTTAATATAATAATATTATTTTTTACATATATTTAAAATTATAACTAATGAACGATTTAAAGCAACAAGCATCTGATCCTGATTATTCCGTTTGGGTGTCGGCTTCTGCCGGCACCGGTAAAACCAAAATTCTAACTGATAGGTTTTTACGGCTGTTAATCAAAGGAGTCAATTTTAAAAACATCCTATGCCTTACTTTTACTAATGCAGCTAGCGTAGAAATGCAGCTAAGAATTAGTAACAAACTCAAAACTTTTTCTTTGTGTGATCCTGCAGAATTAGAACAAGAGCTTTTCTTAATGAGTGGTCAGAAGCCGCTTGCCTTAGAGCTTGAAAATGCAAAAAATCTATATAGTAAATTACTTAATAGTAATGATCCTCTAAATATCTATACCATTCATGCGTTTTGTCAAAAAATCCTTAAAACTTTTCCTGTAGAAGCCGGCATAATACCCGAGTTTCAAATGCTTGAAGAGACCCAATTACAGGATATTGTGCTACAAATACGAAATGAAATTTATTTAAGTGATGAGCATAATGATTTGATTAAAATTTTATTAAATCGTTTTCATGAAATAACTTTACAAGATATTTTGAGTGAGATCATTGACCAAAAAATTAAATTTAAAAAATTATTTATATTTAAGCCTGTCTTAGAAAAAGTACATAATAAAAGACTAGCGTTAGGAGAGCTAAATAATATCTACGATAAAGTAAAAATTTTACTTGAAAAGTATGATTTAGAACTTGACCCTAAAGAGCTCTTTTTTACTAAAGACGGAAAAAAACGTAAAAGCCTTTTATCAAAAGATATAACTCAAAAACATCCTAATTTATTGCTAGAGTTAGAGAAACTAACAACTTTAATTTATAAATTAGACGAAGAATATCGTATAGAAGAGCTAGTATATTATACTAATTTACTTGCTCAGCTGGCTTATATTTTACTAGAGAAATATGAGAAATTTAAAGAAGAAAATAACTTGCTGGATTATGACGATTTAATTTACCACACCGAGAAATTACTTCAGAATAAAGATATACATGCATGGTTATTACATAAGATCGAAAGCGAGATTAATCACATACTTGTTGATGAGGCACAAGATACAAGCCGTGATCAGTGGAACATAATCACCACTCTAATAACTGAGTTCAATGCTGCAAATAAATCGAATAATAGTATATTCATCGTTGGGGATGATAAGCAATCCATCTTTAGTTTTCAAGGTGCTGATCTTGCAAATTTTAATCTCGTGAATGAGAAATTACAAACGAATCTAGCTAAGGCAAATAAAAAATTTAAGATTATTACGCTTAAATATTCTTATAGATCGTGCGGTGAAATTTTACAATTTACTCATCAGGTGTTTAAATATATAAAAGCTCATTATCCTACTCTTTTCCTGTCCAATAATCCGGTAATTTCAGCATTTCGTACACATACCGGTTCTGTAACAGTTTGGTCTTTGGTAACTCACGAAAAGAAGGCAGAAATTTTTTGGGCATTGCCACAAGATTATGCCCATGCTCTTTCGTCAGCTGATTTACTTATAGAAAAAATTGTTAGTTTCATAAAAGAAAAAATAGCCAGCAAAGAAGTTCTACCGGCAACCGGTAATCCTATATCTGAAAAAGATTTTATGATTTTGGTAAGAAAGCGAGATGAGTTTAGCAATAATCTGATAAAAGAACTTAGTAAAGCTAAACTTAAAGTTGAAGAAAGTGATAAAGTAAATCTTAAAAAGCATTTGCCGATAATGGATTTAATATCGGTAGCTAAATTTGTACTTTTACCTTATGACGATTTAAACCTTGCAGCTCTACTTAAATCACCGATTATTGGCATTAGTGAGCAGCAATTATATGAGCTGATAACGAATAAAAATGATGACAGTTTATGGAGTAATTTGTCCTCACATCCGGATATATATAATAGGCTTACTTCTTTTATTGAGCTTTACCAAAAATCTACTCTTGATAATTTCTTCGATGTAGTTGTGCATAATTTAAATTTATATATCGATGATATGATAAATGAATTATTAACTTTAAGCAAACACTATGTAAACGATATAGATAATTCTTTGCAAGGCTTCGTAGCTTGGTTTGAGAATAATGATATTTGGATTAAGCGTGATATAGAGCATTCCGATAAAATAAGAGTGATGACAGTACATGGCTCTAAGGGTTTGGAAGCACCGATCGTTATATTATGCGACTCTACTACCCTACCTATAAGCAGTAGTAAATTTATTTGGCATGATAATGAGTACATATCTTTTTCTGCTAATGTTGCTGACACTCCTGAATTTCTACAAAAAATGAAAGATGCAGCAAAACTAAAAGATTTACAAGAATATATAAGACTACTCTACGTTGCAATGACTAGAGCTAAAGATCATCTAATTATATGCGGTTTCGCTAATAGAACTACTATTCCTGATAATTGCTGGTATCAAATAACCAAAAATGTATTCAATCAATAATTTCCTTATTAAAACTAGTATGCTATAAGACGTATATACAACTTATAGTAGTATTGTATGTGAAAACTTTTAGACAGTTCTTGTGAAGATAAAGCAAAAATTAAGATAGTTAAATTTAAACAATTATCACCACTGCATAAAGCGGCTTTGGAAGGTAATATTTCGAACTTACGGATATATTTAACGCGAGTTTCATATTCACCATGGTTCTGTATAGCTGATAAATAGTGGGTTAC
>CAZJDC010000163.1:0-2802 GCA_964544715.1 uncultured Rickettsia sp.
CCGCTGAAAGATTGACTAATATAGTGCTAGCGACTAAAAAAACCAACATTAAATGGCTGGCATTACCTTCATGGATTTTTGTTGAAAGATTGTTTATATGTTGCTTTACTTTGGTGCCATAGCCTTGCATCCATATTATTGTCCAGCTAAGTAAAACAGTGATTAATATCATAATTCCGGAGTCAAATAATTCATCCCCCATACCGCCGAAAGATAAGGATAATTTACGAGTAAAAAAGGCAAAAATTGAAGCACATACTACTCCCAGCATTACACCAGCAATAATATAAATACGTGATTTTTCTATATGCTTTGTCACTGCC
The DNA here is from genome assembly GCA_964544715.1 of uncultured Rickettsia sp. Taxonomy (GTDB): domain Bacteria; phylum Pseudomonadota; class Alphaproteobacteria; order Rickettsiales; family Rickettsiaceae; genus Rickettsia. The sequence goes on from CAZJDC010000163.1 coordinate 324, forward strand.
AGTATTATACCAACTAACAAAGATATCTCTAAACATTCACGCAATACTATTAAAGCAATTTTAAACATATGTTTACTTTAATCCTTAACAATTAAAAAACCTTGTGCTGTATCTTGGTGAAAATCTCCAAAAAAATCATATTTTCCCGGCTTTAAAGGAGCAAGTATAATTTTTATAGAATCATGTGGCATCATGATTTTTTCACGATGCAAATCATGACTTTCAAATTCTTCTACAGTATCATCTTCATTATGAATAACTAGCCTTATTTTAGTAGATTTTGGCACTTCTACTATGTCTGGAATAAATTTATGATCCTTTATAACTATATTTACTTCTAATATCTCATCATTACTATTCAAATTTTTATTTGTTGAAATAAAAAAAATTATTCCTGCTATTAATAAAATTATTAAACTTGCCAAAACAATAACATTTTTATTTTTTTGCATATTAAACTCCCAACTTTGATAAAGTTTAAAACAATTTTTTTTTATAAAATTTTCAATAGTCTTATATATCAATTAAATCTCATATCTTTAATAATTATAAAATTTACCCTGCAAGTTTTATTAAAGCTACAAGATATACAATAATTATCATAATGACAAGTACAGATAATAAAATATAATTTTTTTGTTTCTTAGTATCAGATATTTTATGTCGTTTCATATTTATTTAAAATCATTAAGTTCGAGCATTAGATATTCATTTAAAGGTAATGATTCTTGTGAAATTATTTTATTTATATTAGAGCCTAATGCCTTAAAAGTTCGTCCTTTAGCAATAACAGTTCGAGTACCTACTGGTACTTTACCTTGCAAAGCATAAGAAAAAATTAAAGGATAGGTAATATCGCCGATTTTCATATCGACTTTTTGTCCTTTAGCTTTTGAATCATATAACACTTCGCCATTTGCAAGGCGAATAATTTTTGCATTAAAAGCTACCTTTTCACCGCATAATAAAGGAACACGATAAGCTATTTCATTATCAAAAATTTTAACTTCATTACTGTTAATAAAATTGTGTGGCAATATAGATTTTAACATTACATTAACTCTATATGCACTATCAGTGTTATAATTATTAGCACCGAGACCAGCAGCATATTTAGGCGGAATGATAGCTTCTCTTGCTTGCCCTACATTCATCCCTACTATAACGTTATCAAGACCAGGCATTACAGCACCCGAACCTATTGTAAAAGTTTTAGTGTCTTCTGATATTAAATTATTACTCATGTCCGATATTTGATAAAATACTGTAACTACATGACCACAAGAAGCAGGACCAACATTACCATTACCAATGGTGTTGATTTTAAATAGAGAGGTTATTAAGTCTTTATGTACCGGAATACTATAATTTTTAGTATCTATAGGTTTATTTAATGGCTGTAAAATATTTTCAAAAAATGTTCTACCTTCTTCAGTTTTAAGAGCATTAATTACTATTTTTGAAATTGTTCGTTCAAATAAATTGCCCTTTAAAGAGACAGGAGGATCATTACTAATACTAACTTGATTTTCGTTAGTAGTTGAGCTATTTACACTTGCTTGTTCTACGATCGTAGTATTCTCCTCATTAGAGGAGATTTTTAACTTTACTATATTATATAGTACTAAAGCTACAATTATTAAAGATAGAAGTTTTTGCATATTAATAATTATAATATAAAAATTAATTTTACTATAACAATCAATTATTGAATAATCAAATGAGAATAAAAATAATTTGATTATAATATAGATTGGGAGTGGTAATTGCAAAGAACGTAGCGACGAAGCAATCTCATGAAAGAAATATAAAATTCCTAAGATTACCACGTCGGATTCTACGAATCTCTTCACACGGTACCGTCAAGTTAGTAAATTAGTGTCAAAAAGTGCACAGTCAAGTTAGGATAGATGTAAAGTAAGTATTGAGCGAATGCAAGGAATGATTTATAGAATAGTAGTAACAAATTATCATTAAATTTTACCGCTATACATATTACTCAATTCCCGAGGAGACCATCGTTTTTCAGCAAGCATTATTAGCCATGCAGTATGGGTTATATCATCGCTTTAATAATAGTTATCAAGATGTTCAAGAACAGATGGCGTATCGAGGTATTATGTTACGTCATGAGACTATAAGATTTGGGGGTAATAAATTTGCGGTTTATTTTCAAGATCTCATAAGAAAGAGAGAGTGGATACCAACTGACAAATGGCATTTAGATGGGTCCGTCCGCCAAAAATATTAAACCTATCATAATCTATGATTGAATAAAATTTTTACAAAAAAAATTCTAATATTTGCACTAAAACATTGTTTTAATTTTTATTAAATTTTATTGAAAAATTTCTGTTTTAACGTAAGTTTAGTATTAACTAAGCATAGAGTTCAGCCTATCAAGAGAGATTTGATGGAAGGTTTATTAGACCTCTTTCGCAACTAGTCATTTGAGTTCAAAATTGTAAATTCCAGCAAT
>CAZJDC010000164.1:0-2782 GCA_964544715.1 uncultured Rickettsia sp.
AAAGCGATGATATAACCATACTGCATGGCTAATAATGCTTGCTGGGAAACGATGTTGCCTCGGGAATTGAGTAATATGCATAGCGGTAAAATTTAAGGATAATTTGTTACTACTATTCTATAAATCATTCCTTGCATTCGCTCAATACTTACTTTACATCTCTCATAACTTAACTGTGCCATCTATATCTATATCTTAGTATATAATGAGATTTGGGCTTCTACACTTAGCATTAAATTACTTAATATTAATGATTAAGATTAAAAAACATTAAATAATGTCAATTAGTTTTTAATTCGATCTCTCTACAGAGAATTAATGCTTGCAAAGTTTCATAAGATAAATAGAATTATTTAGGAAAATGTTAATAAGGAAAAACAAATATGCTACATGTAAATTTTACTGACGGAGAATTATTGAACACTCAAGCATTAATAGTGTTTATTGATGACAAATTAAAACTTGATAGTGATCTAATAAGACTTGACCAACAACATCATGGTTTGATCTCTAAGACTATTGCTAATAAATTACAATTTACTGGTCAATATGGGCAGATCAAAATTATTCCTTCCGTTGTTAAATCAGGGGAACTAAAATATTTAGTACTAGCAGGTCTTGGAAGTGAAGACAAACTAACAGAAACAAAAATTGAAGAGTTAGGCGGTAAAATATTACAGAATATTACTAATGCTAAAATCGCTACTATTGGCTTAAAAATTAAGAATAGATTAAGTAATTTTACATCATCACTTGTTGCATCTTTAATTGCTAGTGGTGCATTACTTGCTTCCTACAAATTCGATAAATATAAAACAACTTTAAAGGAAACAGATCAGTTTGCCGTAGAATCGTTTGAAATTTCTACAGATAATAATCTAGATGCAGCTGAATTATTTAGAGTAAAAAAACTGATTGCTGAAGGGGTATTTTTCACAAGAAATATTAGTAACGAGCCATCAAATATTAAAACTCCGCAAGTCTATGCTCAAAGAATAGCAGAAACATTTGAAAAATTAAATGTTGATGTTTCTATTTTTGGTGAAAGAGAAATGAAAAATCTTGGCATGGGTGCTCTTCTTGGAGTTGGTCAAGGTGCACAAAATGAATCAAAGTTAGTAGTAATGGAGTATAAAGGTGCAAGCAAAGATGCTCCTTATATTGCTCTAGTTGGAAAAGGAGTTATTTTTGATACTGGTGGTATATCACTAAAACCATCAAATAATATGCATTTGATGAGATATGATATGTGTGGTTCTGCTGCAGTAGTGGGCACTATGATTGCGGTTGCTAATCAAGAATTAGCCATGAATTTAGTCTGCGTTGTAGGGCTTGTTGAAAACATGCCATCAGGTAATGCACAGCGTCCAGGGGATGTTGTAACTACCATGTCAGGGCAAACTGCCGAAATTTTAAATACCGATGCAGAAGGACGCTTAGTCCTTGCTGATGCTGTTTGGTATGCACAAGAGAAATTCAAACCTAAATGCGTGATTGACGTTGCTACTTTAACCGGTGCAATAGTCGTGTCTTTAGGTTCTACATATGCTGGTTGCTTTTCTAATAACGATGAACTTGCTGATAAACTAATAAAAGCCGGCATGAAAGTGAATGAAAAATTATGGAGAATGCCGCTTCATGATGATTATGATGCAATGATTAACTCCGACATAGCTGATATGGCAAATATCGGTAATGTGCCAGGCACCGCCGGAAGTTCTACCGCTGCTCATTTTATTAAACGCTTCATTCAAGAAGGTGTAGAATGGGCACATCTAGATATAGCAGGCGTTGCAAATAGCAATAAACCATCATCACTCGGTCCAAAAGGGGCAGTAGGCTATGGTGTAAGGCTAATTGAAAAGTTTATCAAGGAAAATTATGAGCAATAAACCTTATATGTTTGTTATAGGTAATGAAAAAGGTGGAGCAGGTAAAACAACCTGCTCTATCCATTTAATAGTAGCGTTGCTTTATCAAAACTATTCAGTAATAAGTATAGATACTGATTCACGCCAAAGCTCTTTAACTCATTACCTAAAAAATCGGGATTTATATAATGAGCAAAATTCTGACAAACCAATATTAGTACCAAAGCATTTTCATGTCCAAGAAGGCTCTGAAGAAGAGCAGGCAAATAGTTTTGAGCAAATACTCAAAAATAACATGGATACTGATTATATAATAATCGATACGCCAGGTAGCCATACTGCTTTATCAAGACTTGCTCATTCTTATGCTGATACTATAATTACACCAATAAATGATAGCTTTTTAGATCTAGACGTAATAGCAAAAATTGATAATCAAGATGAAATGATCAGTCCCTCAATTTATAGCCAAATGATTTGGGAACAGAAAATGCAGCGTGCTAGCCGTGATAGAGGAAGTATAGATTGGATAATTTTGCGTAATCGTTTAAGTAACCTTGATGCTCTAAATAAAAGACGTGTTAGTAATGTCTTAAATAAGCTTGCTAAAAGAATTAATTTTAAATTTGCTGATGGCTTTAGTGAACGAGTAATATATAGAGAGTTATTTCTGCAAGGCTTAACTCTACTTGATTTAAAGGTTGCAAATTATGACCGAGCATTTAATAGCTCACATATACTGGCTCGTCAAGAACTAAAAAACTTCTTAAGATTTTTAAATATTGGTATTGTTTCCTGAAGTCAATAGTTTTAGTAACTTTTAACTATTTTAAAATTATTTTTTCTATTTCTAAACTTACTACATGACAATTGTTAGATATAGAGGATTAAATGGTTGAATATTAATGATT
>CAZJDC010000165.1:0-2762 GCA_964544715.1 uncultured Rickettsia sp.
AAACTATTTTTCTCTAGATTACCATATTCATTGCTAAGTGCGAAACTCCTATATTCATTAATTATATCATCAGTCACATTACCACTAGTAGCACTAAAGTAACCCCGTGCCCACAAATGTCTACCCCAGTACTTTTGTTTTAATATTGGAAATTCCTCTTGCATCTTCTTTAAAGATATGCCTTTCGCTTTTTGTACAAATTCTCAGATTCTTATATAAGGTGGAATATTAGCAAAAATGTGTATATGATCGCTTGATACTACTCCATTTTCTATTTCAATACCTAATTCTGTTGCTACCTGTGAAATAATTGCTTGAACCAGCTTTTTTATATCGTCAATTAATACCACTTATATCGATACTTTGTAATTTACACTATGTGATAGCGATGATAGTAAACTGTATTGGATTTTCCTGCTGTAATGTGTCATAGTGCTTATGATGCTAACGCATCATGTGACACACATGGTAAGCTAAAGCTTCTCCATCTGGAAGGAAGAGATGGAGGTTTTGTACCTCCAAAGAGACTTCAAAAGCTATTTTTTACCCTTATACCAAAAAAAATATAAAGGAATACCAACCATAGTAACAGCACTTGCTATGATTAATGTTTTAATAGGTGTTTCGTAAATAACCCAAGCACAAAAAGTAATTGATATTATAACAATCAATAAATAATAATAAGAAAAATTTTTCTTTGAACTAAGAATTACTTTTAACAATGCTAAGCTACAAATTAAATACACATATAAAAAGGCAATAACCGAAAAATCTATTATTTGCGTGATCTGCTCAGCGAAATTATCATTTGCCGTAAATATTAGTAACGGCACATTGCCCAAGCAACTGACAATAATACCCCAGACAGGTGCATTACTGCTATTTTTCTTAGCAAAGAATTTCGGCAATAATCCATCTTCCGCAAGCCCTAAAGCAATCTGACTGCTTGTTAGTACCCAAGCATTGAGCGTACCAATGCAGATTATAGAGGCAATAACGGCCATGACGTTAGACCATCTACCACCAAATAATGAAGCAGCAGCATCAGCATAGGGAGCTTTTGAAACAATTAGCTCGGAAGCAGGAATTAACCCCATTATACCGATACTGTTAATAAGATATAACACGGCAACGCAAAAAGTGCCAAGCATTATAGCCTTTGGTATAGTCTTGGATGGATTGTTTACTGAGCCTGCCGTAGTAGTTGCACATTCTACCCCAATAAATCCCCAGAAAGTAAGAAGTGCAACTCTTGCCATAATGGTTGGAAGACTTAAATTTTGTATTTCCTCGGCAATGGCTATATTATCTATATTAAAGTGCGATAAAGCACATAAACCAACTACTAAAAGCGGTACAAATTTTAATAACGTTAAATAAAACTCTATTTTTCCTGCTACTTCAGGACCTTTTAAATTTAAGATCATAATTGTAGTTAATAATGTTATTTGTAATATTACCTCTAAAATTGCCTGTGATTTAAATAAAGGTGTGAGATAACCTATAGCTGACATTATAACTATACTGTTGCTGATGAATGAGATAACCCAATAAGTCCAGCCAACGAAAAAAGCTGCTTTTTCGCCAAAGCTTGCACGAATATAAACATGCGGACCACCTGTTTTAGGAAATTTTGCACAGAGGGTAGAAAATACGAGTGCGATGCTCATAGCACCAAATAATGAAAGTATCCAGCCCACAATGCTGTATATACCATAAGGTGCTAAACTCAAAGGCAATATAAAAACACTAGTACCGATTTGGCTACCGGTTACTAATGCAAAAACTGCCCAAAAACCTAATTTTTGCGACATATTATCAATATATTAAAATATAAAATTATACCTATAAAAATGATTTTATGCAACTTGTTTAAAAGGCATCGTTAAGTTAGGAGAGATGTAAAGTAAGTATTGAGCAAATGCAAGGAATGATTTATAGAATAGTAGTAACAAATTATCCTTAAATTTTACCGCTATGCATATTACTAAATTCCCGAGGATACATCGTTTCCCAGCAAGCATTATTAGCCATGCAGTATGGTTATATCATCGCTTTAATCATTAGTTATCGAGATGTTCAAGAATAGATGGCGTATCGAGGTATTATTTTACGCCATAAGACTATAAGATATTGGGGTAATAAATTTGTGGTTTATTTTCAAGATCTCATAAGAAAGAGTAGAGACCAACTGACAAATGGCATTTAGATGAGATGAACATTTAAGATTAAAGGCGCATTGTTTATATTATGAAGAGCTATTGACTCTGAGTGGCATGAATTAGAAGTATTATTGTAGAAGCGTCATAACAAGAAATCAGCTACTAACTTTTTATCAAGATTATTGAGTAATTATCCAGCTCCAAGAGTATTGTTACTAATAACACCAGTTTAGGATAAGAGTGAAGCATTAAAGATAATCAGGAATAGTATTTACAAGAGGAGAATGTTGAGTTACATAGACTTTGAATCAACAAAAATATGAACTCAACAATAGACCTCTTTAGAAACTAGTTATTTGAGCTCAAAATTGTAAATTCCAGCAATAAGATTAAAAAATTGTAAAAACCTTCATATTTGATCTGACATATTAAGATTGAAATTAGAATAGTTTAGGTGTATATAGAAAGCTAAGAAGCTAGTCATCATATATACCTCTAGTAAATGAATAATTGTCAAAGAAGTCAGCAAGTGTTATTAAGTTAATAATGATTTATAGAAAATAAACATCAGTAGAAAGAGAAGAATTAACGCTTTACCAT
>CAZJDC010000166.1:0-2754 GCA_964544715.1 uncultured Rickettsia sp.
TACGTACCTTGGTGACTACGCAATAGATAATTACATAAGCTTTCCGGCAAATATCCCATATCCTTATAATCCTTAACGCCTAAAGCCCCATGCCTCTTAGATAATTTAGCACCATCTGCTCCATGAATTAGCGGTATATGAGTCATGCTCGGTACTTTATAACCAAAAGAATTATATATAGCAATTTGCCTTGCAGCATTCGTTAAATGATCATCACCCCTAATAATATTAGTTATACCCATATCGTGATCATCAACCACAACAGCTAGCATATAAGTAGCAGTGCCATCACTACGTAGCAGCACCATATCGTCAATATGAGAATTCTCAATTACTACATCACTTTGCAAAGTATCATGAATTGTTATACTGCCTGAGCTTGAAGTTTTTAAACGTATAACCGGCTTTACGTCTTTTGGATAAGTAGATGGGTCTTTATCACGCCACTCGCTGTTAAAAATAAAATGTTGCTTATTTTCTATAGCTTTTTGTCGCTGCTTTTCTATTTCTTCTTGTTGAGTAAAACAGTAATACGCCTTACCTGCTGCAAGCAACTTTAATGCTGCTTCCTTATAAAGATCATTGCGTTTGGATTGGAATACAACTTCATCATCCCAATTAAGCCCTAACCATTTCAGTCCTGACAATATAGCTTCTACCGCTGCTTCTGTTGATCTTGCTTTATCAGTATCTTCAATACGCAGTAAAAATTTGCCATTATTATGCTTAGCAAATAAATAGTTGAATAAAGCCGTTCTTGCTGAACCTATATGTAAAAATCCCGTTGGTGACGGAGCAAATCTAGTAATTACGTTGTTAGTCATTGTTTTTATACATAAATGTCATTGCGAGAAGAAACTATAAGTTTCGACGAAGCAATCTCAGGAATTTGTACTATTTGCATGAGATTGCCACGCTCACTTCGCTTGCTCGCAATGACGGTTTATCATTTTTCCTTAAATACATGAAATAATTTATATCTATATCATCACTGAAATACCATGCATCTTTAGCTAAATTATATACTAAGCCCTTGATTTGCTCAATTTCTACATTAGTATTTTCTAGCATCTCATAAATTTCAGATGGTTTTAGAAATTTACTATAATTATGGGTATTTTTGGGCATCCACCCTAGTATATACTCCGCTGCTATTATCCCAAGTAAATAAGCTTTTTTAGTGCGGTTAATCGTAGAAATGATTGCCATGCCTTTTGGCTTAATACGCTTTATTAAATTAAATATAAATTCCTGAACATTTTCTACATGCTCGATAACTTCAAGGCAAATCACTACAGCATATTGCTTATCGTTTTCTAATTCTTCTATAGTACTTTTTAAATAATTTACTCTAATATTATTTTTCGTAGCATAAGCCAAAGCAGTATCAATATTACTTTGCAAAGCATCAATAGCCGTAACGTTAAAACCTTGCATTGCAAGATTAGTAGCAATTAAACCTCCACCACAACCTACATCCAACAATTCTAGTTTAGAAATATCGTTGTAATGCGATTTTATTTTCTCTATTATATAGTTAAGACGAATAGAATTTATGCGGTGTAGAATACCGAATTCTCCGCCCTTATTCCACCAACTATGAGAGATTTGCTCAAATTTTTCTAATTCGTTTTTATCGATTGAAGACATAAGTTCTAATATACTTGATGATATTAATAATACTAGCCTTAATTTTAATTAGCTGCATATTTGCTCCCATCGGCTGCATAGCATTATGGAAAAGATATGTTTACTTTGGTGATGGGCTTGCTCATAGTAGCTTTTTAGCTGTCAGCATTAGTATTATCGCTCATTTTCCATTAATATATTCAGGACTAATTGTTGCAATTCTTTTTTCGATTTTTGTATTTATCTTCCACAATCATTCTGAAAAAAATGCAGTTATTAATTTAATTTCTAGCTCTATGCTAGCTATTGCTTTAATTATTAATTATTGTTCTTCTGAACAAAACAATATAGTACATTTATTGTTTGGCGATACTTTATCTATAACTTTTGATGATTTAATTGTACTAGCAATAGTGTTTATAGTGAATATAGGTTTTATTATATATTTTTATAATCAAATTCTTCTTATAATTATTAACAGAGATATTGCACTAATTAAAGGCATAAAAGTTAATATTATAGAACTATTATTTTTACTTATTTTATCTGTGTCAGTATTTTCTGCGATTAAAATAGTTGGGGTGCTTATGGTGACGGCTATTTTACTTATCCCTGCCATGATTGCAAGATCTATCGCAAAGAGCCCTGCCTTGATGATTATAATATCCATTTTTGTTTCGCTCTTTATTAATTTTTGTGCTGCTACTGCCTCTTTCTATTTTGACCTACCTCTAACGCCATTAGTTATAATAATCGGCTCATTTATTTATGGTGTATTATACTTTAAAAAATTAATACATTATAATTGATTTTTTACCTCTTCTTCTTTATAGTTCGTTAACTAATGAATTATTTTTTAATGAGAAAAATTATGATAAATACACTTATAGCTTAAGTTAAACAGGTAGTGACTATTTTTAGGGCATAGAAAACAGCATCAAAAAAATTATCAAAATCACCGGCAATTTTTCTTACTTGATTCTTAATCTTAAACCAATAATGCTCAATAGGATTTAAATCAGGTGAGTAAGTTGGTCAAAATAAAATACTACAACTAACAGATTCGATGCGCACGCTTGTACTGTAGAAGTTTTATGGAAGTTAATATTATCCATAACAACTACC
>CAZJDC010000167.1:0-2748 GCA_964544715.1 uncultured Rickettsia sp.
CCATAATTGAGGGGTGTATTTTTTCTACTCTTAATACATTTATACTTATTTTACGTAAGGTGAGTAAATCATTCTTACCTTAAGAACACTTGCTGACTTCTTTGACAATTATTCATTTACTAGAGGTATACTCTTCTGATCTGAATATACATATCATTGATAAAATCTAACCGATACCACAAACTATTCTTTGGAGCAGTAAAATATTTTGTAATATTATTATTTTCTAGGGTAGATTTATATTCTTTCACTGCAAATATTTGATTATTACAGCCATAATAATTACAATTCAGCTCTTATTTATAGAATAATTCATTAGGATTAGTCTCTAAAAATACGCATGCCCTTCCCAATCACCATAATTCTCTATAGTTCTTTTAATAACAGATTTTTCAGAAAGATTTGAGAATATTTCTTTTATAGAAGTACTATTAATAATAGTTTAGAGTAATTGTAATTCTGAGAAGAGACTGGCTTTGTTACATGGCTTTTATGTTATCCTTAGCAACGGCGGAGATCTAGATTAAAGCGAGATAAATCGAACTTTTTGTATTAATATTTCTACTGGATCCCGCGAACCAGTGCGCTAGATGAAAAGATTGAATATGATCCACGCAACCAAAGCCTAAGCGGGAATGACATATTGACAAATGTATTGAATGAGTTGGCTTGTTCCAAGCCATGCACAAAGCTCATATCTCCTCACAATAATGCACAAACTAATTCTGCAATATTTTCATCATTAGATTAATCTCTTCGCGCAGTTCTAAGTCGCTCTCTAGCAATGCCTCTACTTTTTTAATGGCATGCATAACTGTTGTGTGGTCTTTTTTACCGAATTTTTTACCAATATCGACCAGACTTTTAGGGGTGAGGATTTTACTTAAATACATCGCTATCTGACGCGGTCTTGCAATGGTACGCATTCTGCGAGGTGAAGACATATCAGATAATTTAATATTATAACGATTTGCTACTTTTATCTGGATATCTTCAACTGTAATTATCCTTTCATTAGAACGCAGCAAATCTCTTAAAATATTTTGTGTATTTTCTAAAGTTATTTCTTTTGCAGTAAAGTTAGAGTGGGCAATAACTTTATTTAATGCTCCCTCAAGTTCTCTTACATTTGAAACAATCTTAGAAGCTAGGAAATCAATTACGTCTTTTGGTACTTTAACGTTCATCTGTTCAATTTTAGATTCTAAAATACCAAGACGTAATTCATAAGTAGTGCTGTGCACATCTGCAACTAAACCCCATCCTAAACGGGATTTAATTCGGTCTTCAATATCATCTAAATCTGAGGGTGACCTGTCACAAGAAATAACCATCTGACGATTATTATCAATCAGCGTATTGAACGTATGAAAGAACTCTTCCTGCGTACTATCTTTACCACAAATAAATTGAATATCGTCAATCATTAATACATCAACTGAGCGAAACTTCTCTTTAAAAGACATCACGTCTTTGTTACGCAAAGCTTTAACAAATTGGTACATAAATTTCTCTGCTGACATGTATATAACCTTACGGCTTGGATTATTCTGTTTTATGTACCAACCAATTGCATGCATTAAATGCGTTTTACCAAGCCCTACCCCACCATATAAAAAAAGAGGGTTAGATTCGGAAATTGCACTTGAGGACTCGGCTACTGCTCTTGCAGCAGCATAAGCAAGCTCATTCGGAGCACCGACAACAAAATTATCGAAAGTAAAACGTATATCAAGCGTTGAAAAAATATTTTCTGAATTAAGCTCACTACTACCAATGTCCGCAAAAGTTTTAGTAGGTAGTTCAAGAGTTGCGTGATTAGATGCTGGTAATTCTTTAGTAATTATTTCTACTGTTTTAATAGCATTATTATAATGCTGAAATAATTGCAATATAACGACAGAATATTTGGATTTTATCCAATCTCTAATAAAATTAGTAGGGGCACAAAGAATAACAGTATTTAATGAAGATTCTATAAAATTGACCTTACTAAACCAGCTATTATATAAAGCCTCCCCGTAATAGTTATAAAGGTCTTGAGTGACATTACTCCAGACATTTATACAATTGGTGTTTTGATTTGTTAAAATTATTTGATTAGTACTCACTTAAAACTACCACGGTAAGTTATTTTGTTTCTAGCCTTTATTTTGAAGATTTCCTTCGAAACCATCAATAATATTATAACAATTTTTTAACCTATCTTCGCTATAAAACTTGCTGCTATTAATGATCTATGTCCTGATTTGCATAAAAATATAATTTTAGACATTTTATCATCAATAATAGATCAAAATCTATCTTCAAAATTTTTATTCAACTCCATAAAAGGTGATAGCTGCTAACTTAAAAAGACTACATTATTTTTGTTACTCAAACTTGGAATACCCACATGTTTCCATTCTTCTGTTGTTCTAACTTCAACAAGAAAAGTATTATTATTGGAAATCAGCATATTATAAGCTTCTTTAGAACAGATATTTTGAACTAACATACTTTGCCTACTACTTTGTATTGCGGTTTATATAATAAAAATGTTTAAACTATTGGATTGTATTCATGCGAAGATGAATTGATTAGATAGTATAGCTTTCGCAAAACCTTCAATATTTTTCAAATATTCTTGGTTTCTGATAGTTTTAATAATATTATTATAAAAAAATTATGCAAGATTTTATAACATGAATAAATTAAATAACAACTCTTTACAAAAAAAACTTTTTTATCGAGTCAGCTCTGAGGTTT
>CAZJDC010000168.1:0-2733 GCA_964544715.1 uncultured Rickettsia sp.
AGTTTAAAACCTGCATCTTTTAACTAATTTATAACCAAAGTACTATTATCAATATTCCCGTAACCCACTATTTATCAGCTATACAAAACCATGGTGAATATGAAACTAGCGTTATTTAGATACAAATCTAAGCAAATATTACTCTTATAATAACTTGTTTTGTATCAAATAATACATCTTAAAGGTACTGCAAGAAATTTATCAGAAAATTGATTATTTCATTACCGTTATAAAGTGTAATACCATACCTACCTCTAGGTGCTAATTAGCTTCAGATAACTCTTTAAGTCCTGCAAAATACCCATTATTAATAGTTCCTGCAGCTTTACATTCTACACCACAAAAGATATCACCTTTGTATAAAAGAAAATCAAACACTTTCATCTGAGAGATGAAAGTTTGATTCTAGCGACTAGAAGTAGCATATCAAGCTAAAGCTTATTCGAGTTTTATGTTAGAAATCATGTCTGATTCATGTGCATCAGTATACTTATTAATATATTCATTAATTATATCATCAGTCACATTACCATTAGTAGAACTCAAGTAACCCCGTGTCCACAAATGTCTACCCCAGTACTTTTGTTTTAATATTGGAAGTTCCTCTTGCATCTTCTTTGAAGATATGCCTTGCGCTTTTTGTACAAATTCATAGATTCTTATATGAGGTGGAATATTAGAAAAAATGTGTATATGATCGCTTGATACTACTACGTTTTCTATTTTAATACCTAAGTCTGTTACTACCTGTGCAATAATTTCTTGAACCATCTTTTTTATATCGTAAGTTAATACCACTTATATCGATACTTTGTAATCCACACTATGTGATAGCGATGATAGTAAACTGTATGGGATTTTTCCTGCTGTAATGTTTCATAGTGCTTATGATGCTAACGACGCATCCATGACACACATGGCAAGCTAAAACTTCTCCATCTGGAAAATGGAGGTTTGTACCTCCAAAGAAATACCCAGTCTAACCATAATATGTAGAGAGTGTTCAGGTAATTTGGTCTTTATTTAGATATTTGTATTTTAATGACTAGATTCCTCGATCAAACCACGAGATAATAATATTAGATATGATCCACGCAATAACGCACCGTCTTAAGCACTCCCTACTTGAGAAGAGAAATGTGCCTCATCAATGCCTAAATGCTTTAATGCATTATGCCATTTATTCTCAGGGTTGTCAGAAAAAATAAATTCTTTATCACAATCCATAACCAACCATAGATTTTCTTCTAGCTCTTTCTCAAGCTGCCCTGCTTTCCATCCGGTATAACCTACAATTAATAAGCTGTTTTTAGGTCCTTTACCAAAAGCTATATCTTCTGAAATTTCTAAATTAGAGCTTACTGCTAAATCATTATGAAAATCTAATAATAAGTTTTTATTATAATCTGTGGAATGCAAAAAGAATCCTTTTTCATGCTCTACAGGTCCGCCAAGATATATAGGTACCATAACAGGATTTACTATTTCATCATTTTTTATTTTAAAAAATGATTTTAAATCTATATGATTTACTAAACGATTAAACATTAATCCTATTGCACCTTCTTCTGTATGTGATAACATATAAATTAAGGATTTGTGGTAGATACCTTTCGTAATTACATAAGGTGTTGAAATTAGTGTTTTACCGGATAGGTTATAAAAAATCTTATCATTCATAATAAAACTAGTATTAAATATAGTTATTTATTAAGTATATAAGATATAAATTCAATTATTCAATAGAAGTTAACAATGATGATCACGTTTTTTGATATTACTATTTTCTCTATCATAACACTTTTTTCGTTTTTTGGATTATACCAAGGTATAATAGTATTTGCGACAAGAATACTTGGTTTTATTACCTCGATAATGTTGGCATATTTCTTGTATCCACATGTTTTGCAAATAATAAGCAAATACGTACATCATGACGTTGTAAGAGCGATAAGTAGCGGTGTTATATCTTATGTTATTTCTTTAATCTTATGCATTTTTATAGTTTATAAATTCTTAGCAATAATTTCATTTATGAGGCATGGTTTTTTTGATCGATTTTTAGGATTATTAGCCGGTTTTGCAGTAGGAGCTGCTATTTCAGCGGTGATATTTTTTATAACAATGATTTTTACATCTGAAAATTATTATAAAAGTAAATCTTTAGAAGATTTTATAGCAAGTAGCAAAAGCAATAAATATTCAGGAGTGCTTAAAAAATCTTTCACTACAGAATATTTTGATGAATTAAATAAAAACATAATAATTATGATTCCTGTTGAGACTTTAAAATCAGTTAAAACCTTACACAGTAAAGATTTAGGTAATTTTAAATCTTCATCTACTAAATCTGATGACGAAAATAACCAATATTCTCAAGAATTAGATGATGAGCTTAATGATAATGATGCATTTTCCGATGTGGATGATTAGATATAGCAAAGTTTGATCTAGTGTTGGTCTTGTTGGTAGATCGATTTTTCTTCTGTCATCCCGTGATTTATTTATGGGGGATGACAAGATGAAACCTCTTTTGAAACTAGTCATTTGAGTTGAAAATTGTAAATTCCAGCAATTAGATTAAATCTGAGTCCAAATCGTTTTCGCCTGTTTCGATACTTGTCCAAAATGATTTTGAAGAGTTTCAGCATACTCAATAACATTTTCATTAAGTACTTTTTCTATTGCTAACCTACGATTATTTGTTTTAACCTTTTTAGTTAAAAGATTTTT
>CAZJDC010000169.1:0-2724 GCA_964544715.1 uncultured Rickettsia sp.
CTCTTAATACATTTATACTTATTTTACAAATTTTGCGTAAGGTGAGTTATGTAATGCTTTAACCCATGAAACACCATATTTTTCAATTTTCTGAGCTATTTTTAAAGTATTTTTATCTCTTGTTCATCAATTTTGGATTTAAGTGCTGCAAGGGTATTCCTGGCTCTTGCAAGCGAACGTTTATGATATACATAAAAATGTATCAACTACTTTAAGCACATATTGCTTCATAATATTTCTTAACACCAGTTTAGGATAAGACGGTTTGAGGATCAGCTAGAACCGCCAGAAATTTTTTAGATTTATTGAAATTAAAGGCATTGATGTAAGAAAGCATATGAACTAAGAAATTAGTATGGGAACGATATCTTGAATGTTTCAAGGTTCATGCTGTTTCTAGTACATCAAATACTGATTCAATTATTGATCTTCTTTTTAGTAAGATTTTATCTTCTATATCTAATAAATGATTTTTCATACTCTTAGTATATTGTATAATAATAATCTATTATACAACACAGAGTGTGTGATACATCTTTTCATTGTTAAGTGCATATTTTTTTTGATACAAAGTCTATGTAATCAACACTCTACTCTTGTAAATATTCTTCCTTATTATCTTTAATGCTTCACTCTTATCCTAAACTGGTGTTAATAATGTTCGTTAGTTAACTTAACCTTTTTGTCTATTAAATGATTTTCTGCCTATTACTACCTACAAAAATAGCATGCTATTTTTGTACCTAATATTTGATATTACCTAGTATTTACAAAATGATAGAATACATACTTCTATTGTTATTCCAAATAATCAAAAGTGAGTTTTTTTATGTATTCAATAAGTACACCTTTAAATAGTACAATACAACCTCATACTCAAAACATGTTTTATCATAGTACAGGTGTTATAAATACTACTGACAGTTCTAATGAAGATATATGGACAAGTCTGCTTAGTAGCATAAATGCATTTAAAATGAGACATAATATACAAGATTTAGATCCTGAAGAATTATTTCATGATGGAATCAAGGATGAATTATCTCAATATATTAATTTACATTATTCGGAACAAGAAGCAAAAATTGTATTTGATAAAGTAACAAAAGTAGATAGTACCAATACTTGGTTACATACGGCATCTCGTTATAATTATAAAGATATTGTACAATTTCTTATAAATCATAGTAAAAAGAATAATATAAACATTCAAAATAGTATGGGTGAGACTCCATTATTTGAAGCACTAAGAGGAGAGTATATAGATCTTATGATGTTGCTTATTAAGGCAGGAGCTAATTTAAATATTGAATCTAATAATGGTGAGACCCCTCTGGAATTAGCTATGAGCTTAAATAAGTATTTAGCAATGAAAACTCTCATTGAACAAGGTGCCAATTTGAATTTACAGGATAAGTTTGGTAATACTCTTCTGCATAAGGCAATTGGGGATGAGGATGTTTTAGCTGTAAAAATTTTGATTCATGCAAATGCTGATATAAATATAAAAAACTTCCTTGGTTATACCCCTCTAGAATGTGCAATAAATTCAGACAATATTGAAATTCAACAAATTCTTAATAATGCAAGTGCAGAATATCTCAGCAGTACAGCTGTTTCAACAATAAGTTTTGAAACTATTAAGAATAATCAGTCTCATTTAGAGGATTGCATTGATAGTCGAGTACAAGAAGCAAAAAATCATTCATGGTTTCCTTATATAGTATTTCCTCCTGTTCTGGGATTAATAGGTGTATGTACAGCATACCTAATAAGACACTGGTATAATGACAGTAAAAAAGATTTAGACGAGAAGAGTCAATGCGAATTAAATTCATGTGATAATGTTGATAGTGCTCTAATGGGGGATTCATTGCATATAAATGAGTTAACAAATGAAATTGTTTAAAAATTTGGTGCATCTATTGTCAAGTGCATTAAAACATGTTGTCATGTGACAAAAAATTAGCAACATGCCATCTCATATATCGGTGCCAAGACACTTGAGACATTTTAAGGGTTTGTGCTCTTCCCCTGAAATAATAATGTTATTTGTGTATATGAAGTGTAGGCTTTCGTTCAGTACAGAGAACTTGAAGAGATGGCAAGTATTAGAGGTGCTATCATAGATCAAACTAACCTTCACAGAAGGTTAATTAAGTGTTTTTCTTTTTGATAGATAAAAAGAAAGGTAAGGAAATGTAAGAAAGCATTTTGTAATAGCTGGAGGATGGATGAAACATATATCAAAGTCCATGGTAAATTGGCGATACCATCGAATTCTTACTAAGAAAATGTAGAGATGCTGCAGCTGCTAAAGCATTTTTTAAAAAAGCCTTTAAGAGTAATGATCTGCCTCAGAAAGTAGTAATAGTTCTACTCATTATAATGCCTTTAATAAAAAGCTACCTCAAAAACAAAAGATAAAAGTATTACAAAATAAATATCTGAACCCCTTATAGAACAAGATCATAGATTTATTAAAAAATGAACTAAGCCAATCCGGGTTTTAAAGAGTTTCCTTAGTGCTAAGATCTCTATTGCTGGTATAGAGAATATTCGTATGATCCAAAAAGGGCAAATAATTGAAAGTAACGATAATCTGGCTCTGTCCAAATAAGTATGGACATTTTTAAATAGGCATTAAATTCGACTCTCAAATTTTATCCAAAAGTGAGACATGGCCTCTCCCAAATTGCGGATAGACATAGTCCATTTTCGCGT
>CAZJDC010000170.1:0-2723 GCA_964544715.1 uncultured Rickettsia sp.
TATAAATTGCTAGTAGCAGCGAATATAGCATCCATGAATAAATTGGCAAACTTGCATCAAAATAACTCGTTTGCGTAAGGTGAGTACTTAATGAAAATGTGATTAGTATGCTGAAACGCTTCAAAAGCATTGAGGACAAGTATCGAAATAGGCGAAAACGATTTGGACTTAGATTTAATCTAATTGCTGAAATTTACAATTTTGAACTCAAATGACTAGTTGCGAATGATGTCTAATGAAGCAAGGTATTATAGTTTCGTCTAGTGATGTACATGCTATCTGGCTATTCAATAATATTGAGACTCTAAAGCAAAATGACTCAAAGCTTTAGAAGCTGTAAAACACTACACTTAAATCTGAGAGATATGTCTTGATTAAGCAGCACAAGATCTGTCAGCCAAGGTGTCAGCATTAATAGACTTATCTTTAGCAATTTTAATGCTATCCTTGAAAATTTGCATAGGAGTTTTTTCATAACAGAACTTTCCAGAATGAGGTCTAGTATTATTATACTAGTTTAAATATTGATCTCAGACAATCTGTAAATCCTTTAATGAGCTATAAATCTTTTTATGGAAAGCTATATCATAAAACTCATCTTTTAAAGTTCTATATAATCTTTCGCATATTCCATTAGTTTGAGGAGAACGTGCTTTAGTGTTAGTATGATCAATATTTTCTATAGCCCAATATAATTCAAAAGCATGATGTTCTACCTTACCACAATATTCCGTTCCTCTATCTGTAAGGATTCTAAGTAGTGGTACATCATGATTATTCAAGAAAGGTATTACCTTATCATTTAAAATATCAGCAGATGTTATTGCAGATTTATCAGTATACAGTTGGTAAATAGTCACTCTAGAATAAGTGTCACTAAAGGGTTGTTGGTATTATTATACCTACTCCTTGCATATTACTGACATATAATAGGTGTCTTGTGCACCAAGGTAACCTGGATGCTGAGTATTAATTTCTCTATGTGCCCTCTTTAATTTGTTTTGCTTTTTCTAAAGCAGCTAGTTGTTTTTCTGTAAGTAAGATATCATCATGTGCAGAAAAGATTTAGCTTCTTAAAGCTTTGAGGCGTTTCTTTAGAGTCTCAAGATCAATTGCGTAGTAGCTAGATAGAAAAGTACACCACTGGATTGACACTATAGTACCTTGCCTCATTAGTTCTTGGCTTACACGAAGCTGACCAAAGGTCAGGATTTTCTATAGTAAGATTTATTACTGCTTGTTCTATATGCTCTGATATGTGATTTTTCACGATAGGTTTTTTACGGACTCATATTCCCCACAAGAGCTGCTTCTCCTCCAATCTCATATAGTTCTTTAAATCGGTACAAGCTATCTCTTGAGTAGCCCATTACTTTACATGCTGTGCTTACACTAACCAAATTGTTTCACAAGTTCTAATAATCCTCATTTTGGTTTGATTATCTTTTGATCATAATTTGACATATTATTCATTTTAATTAAGTTTGGATCATGAGTTTATGTATATAATTACTCACTTTTTAGGTTTCTACATACACATAAACTATTTTAATTTTAATCTTAATATGTTAGATCAAATATGAAGATTTACATCGTAGAGCATGCTCTTGAATTAGCAGGTGATGTAAATTAATTATTACACATCCTTAATGTAATTATCACGTGAGAATTGCCAGCGTGGATTAGTTTCCACTGTTATCTTACCCGTGGTCTTGCCACGGGATTCAGTATTTAAAAAGCCTAAATACAGTAAATTTTTAAAATTAAAAGCTTAGGTTACCGCGCTTTATATGTTGGATTCCTGCTTTCGCGGGATGATATTAAACATTGCTGGATCTAGTGCCCCCTTTCCAAGCCACGGGATGATACCCGAGAACGTTTTTTGATGCACTCAAGTAAAATGCTGTCACGGAGGAGACACCAAACGCTTTGTCATAAAATTATCGCGTTGCTGCTGCACATCTCTCCCCGTAATGACAACTTGGCTTTTAGAAGTCCATACCTCCCATTCCGCCCATACCACCCATACCGCCACGCATTGGCATTGGGTTTTCTTTATCTTCAGGCTCATCAACGATTAAGGTTTCTGTAGTAATAATCAATGAAGCAATGGAAGCTGCATCTTGCAAAGCAGTACGTACTACTTTAGCAGGGTCAATAATTCCTGCTTTGATCATATCAACATATTGCATATCTTGAGCGTTAAAGCCGAAATTCTTATCTTTATGCTCTAATAATTTACCAACTACTACGCCGCCATTTTCGCCGGCATTTTCAACGATTTGTTTTATTGGATCTTTTAAAGCTTCAATTACTAACTCAATACCTGATTGGTGGTCTTTATTTTCTACTTTCAGATTTTTTAAAGCTTGTGAAGCATGTAGTAATGTCACACCACCACCAGCAACAACGCCTTCTTCAACAGCAGCACGTGTTGCAGCAAGTGCATCTTCAACGCGATCTTTACGCTCTTTTACTTCAACTTCAGTAGCACCGCCCACTTTAAGTACAGCAACACCGCCAGAAAGTTTTGCTAAACGCTCTTGCAATTTTTCTTTATCATACTCAGAAGTAGTTTCAGCGATGTGTGATTTAATTTGTAATACTCTCTCTTCGATATTTTTCTTATCACCGCCACCGTCAACGATTACAGTATTTTCTTTAGAGATTGTAACTCTTTTTGCATGACCTAAGCTTTTAAGGCTAAGTCAGTCGTACGATAT
>CAZJDC010000171.1:0-2709 GCA_964544715.1 uncultured Rickettsia sp.
TGGTCCCCCCGGTGACTAAGAAATATCAGTTTTTTCAGGAATTGAGATAGAAAAAGAGCAAAATTATAACTATAAATTCGATAAAACTTATTTTGATACTCTTAATGCTATCGATTATGCTATAAGACATGATGATGGGCAACTGCTTAATGAGTTACAGTTTGCAGATATCGTATTAATAGGTCCATCTAGAACTTCTAAAACTCCTACTTCTGTATTTTTAGCATATAATGGACTAAAGACAGCAAATATTCCTTATGTTTATAATTGTCCTTTCCCTGATTTCATAGAAAAAGATATAGATCAATTAGTAGTGGGGCTTGTAATTAATCCGAATAGATTAATAGAAATAAGAGAAACTAGGTTAAATTTACTACAAATTAATGAAAATAGAAATTATACAGATTTTAATATAGTACAAAAAGAATGTTTAGAAGTTAAGAAAATTTGTGAACTAAGAAATTGGCCAGTAATAGACGTATCGACAAAATCAATAGAAGAAACAGCAGCATTAATAATGCGGTTATATTATAATAAAAAAAATAAATATAATAAATAAAAATTTTCATTATTTACAAGTATAATTTGGTAATTTATAATTTTACCTATAAGAAATATAGAGGACATATGGCAAGTAATGTAACAGATAAATCTTTTGAAAAAGAAGTATTAAAATCAGATTTACCTGTATTAGTAGATTTTTGGGCTGAATGGTGCGGTCCCTGCAGAATGTTAACCCCAATAATAGAGGAAATAAGCAAAGAGCTAGAGAATAAAGTAAAAGTACTTCAAATGAATATTGATGAAAATCCAGAAACTCCTTCGAAATATGGTATTCGTAGCATCCCAACAGTAATGTTATTTAAAAATGGTGAGCAGAAAAACACTAAAATAGGGTTGCATCAGAAAAATTTGCTCATAGAATGGATTAACGAGAATATATAAGTATTAATTTTATGTCTTTTAATTGTTCTAAAGTATTTATAGAGATAAAAAATGCTTACGTTGAGGGTATAGATACTCACAAAAGAGCACAAGGGTTAAAGCATTTTATTCTTAATAGAGGAACTTCTTTTTCTCCAAATATATCAATATTGAATAATATTAATTTTTCTTGTTATGAAGGAGAAAAAATAGCTTTCATAGGAAGTAATGGTTCAGGAAAAAGTTCACTTTTAAAAATGATAGTAGGAATTTATCCGCCAATAAAAGGAAAAATAAATGTTTGTGGTGATATTGCACCAATAATAGATATGGGTGTTGGTTTTGAGCAAGAGCAAACAGGTCGTGATAACATAAAAATGTTGATGCTTTATAACAATATGTTAAACAAGTATAATAAAGAAATAGAACAGGAGATTATAGATTTTTCGGAATTAGGTGAAAAGATTGACTTACCTATAAAAAATTACAGTTCAGGAATGCTAGCACGACTTGCCTTTTCTACATCAATATTTCAAAACCCTCAAATACTTTTACTGGATGAAATTTTTGCTACAGGAGATAGTTTTTTTGTAGAAAAATCTTTAAATTTAATGAAAAATAAGTTTAGAAACACACCTATTTCAATAATAGTAACTCATCAAGAAAATATAGTAAAAGAAAATTGTACTAGATGTATTTTATTACGAGATGGTAATATTGTTGGAGATGATAAACCTTCAGAAATATTAAAAATTTATAATAGAAGAAAAAGAAAATGATAAAGTATTTTTTATCTAAAAAATATTGGGAATCAGTAATATTGCTAGTCAAAGCATCTATAATAAAACAAAATAAAGACTCTTTTTTAGGGTCTTTATGGAGTCTAATTCAGCCATTTATTAATATATTAATAATTTCATATTTTTTTGGTTTTTTACTACATCAGCCAAGAGAATTTTTGATAATGAACCTAGTTGGAGGAATGCCTTTATGGACTTTTATAGTAAGTAGTTTGACAATTTGTTCAAATTCTTTAGTAACACGTGATCAAGTAATAAAAAAAGTTAGAATTTCTAAGACTTTTTTCCCAGTTGCAGATAGCTTAGCACATCTATATAACTTATTTTGTTCATTTTTAGCAATGTATTGTGCTTTTATTTTATTATTTCCAGAAAAGTTTACATGGCAAATAATATTTATGCCAATATTAATTTTACCGTTAATAATTTGTACAATTAGTGGATCTATTGCGATGGCTTTTCTAACACCTTATATCCGCGATATTCCACAAATATTAAATATTGTTTTAGGAATCATTTATTGGAGTATACCGATAATTTATCCATATTCTTTAGTTCCTGAATCTAAAAGAAAATTCTTTGAGCTTAACCCGTTCTTTATAATTATAAGACCTGCACAATCATTGGTAATTGATGGAACATTACCGGACTTAATATCAATATGCAAATCTATTATAGTAGCGTTTATTACTGTTTGTATAAGCTACTTAATATATAGACGTTTTTCAAAAAGAGTTATTTATTACCTATGAAGCTTGGTTTTAATCTAGATTTTACAAAATTAGATTTAACCGGTCTTAAAAAATTAGATCAAATATTTTTAGATTATCTCTTTAAAGCCAACAATTTGCTTTATAATAATATATTATTATTTAGGTCTAATCCTCATTCTGTGCTCTCTCAAGATTATTACGAATTTTTATTAAATATTTCCCCTTATTTAGATGATTTTCTAGCAGAATTGTTTTAGTCATGTATTCTTTTG